>JBLYYU010000045.1:0-4180 GCA_048550275.1 Polyangiales bacterium | reverse complement strand
GGACCGAGCTTGACGATCATGCAGGCGCCATTGGTGATGAACGGCCTCGTGATCGAGCTCAACATCCACGACCCGAGCTCGCTCGAGCAGCTCTCCGAGAAGGGTTGGATGAGCGACGGCGTGGCCACGTACCTGGCGAAGGCTGTCGCGGAATGCCGCAACATCGTCGTCGCGGGGCCCCGCGGCTCCGGCGTCACCGAAATGATGTCGGCCCTCACTCGCGAGCTTCCCGAGACCGAAAATACCGTCGCCATCGAGAGCGTTCCCGAGCTCGACATCGACCGGGACCGTGTCATCTCGCTCATCGCTGCCGACTCGGGCATCCCGTTGAGCGCGGCTATCGGGCACGGCGCTCGGCTGCACTCCGAGCACCTCGTCATCAACGATCTCTCAGGACCCGACACGGCAACTGCGCTTACGGCTGTCCTCGGACGCGAGCCCGGTCACCTGCTCGGCATCCACTGCTGGAGCACCAAGGACGCCCTCGAAGGCGTGATGCTGGCGGCAGGCTCCACCGGGGCGGATCGCAGCTATGTCGCGCAACTGCTCGCCAACGCGGTCGACATCGTCGTTTCGATGCGCCGTGGGCCGGACGGACAACAGGTCAGTGCGGTTCTCGAAATTCAAGGGCACGAAGCCGGCGACGTGAGCTACCAGTCCGTCCCGTTCTAAGCGGAACGAGAATCCAAGCGACGGCCGCGCCTAGGCGCCCTTCTTGATGACTTCGATCGGCGCCTCGCTGATCCCTGGCGCAGGGTACGCCGGTCGCGCGAAGTAGTAGCCCTGCCCGAAGTCTGCGCCGCAGTCGATCACGACCTTCATTTCAGTTTCCTGTTCGATGCCCTCGGCGACGACGCGCGCACCGAGCTCGTGGCAGAGCTGAACGATGTGGCGCACCAGAACTTGCGCCCGACGATCGTCCGCGAGGTCCGCGATGAGAGTCCTATCGAGCTTGACCATTTCCGGTTTGAGGTCTGCGATGTATTTGAGGTTCGAGTACCCTGCACCGAGGTCATCAACCGCGAGCGAAACACCCTTGCCGCGAATCTCCCGCAGCACGCTATGACAGTACGCGAAGTGAGTCAGCGGAACCGACTCGGTCACCTCGAGATAGATCTGCGAGTCGTGCGTGAAGATGGGATCGTCCGGTCGGACGAGCCAGGATTCATCGAACTCGTTCGGGTGCACGTTGAGAAACAGCGGCACTCCCGGACAGTGATTGGTCGACAGCTCGCGGATTGCGCGGCCCAACGCGCCGACGCAACGTGACTGGATCGCCTCGTCAAAGAGCTTCGGCGGGTTGATCCAATGCGGCGAGTTGCTCCGGACCAGCGCCTCGTAGGCAAAGGGCTCCATCGAGTTGAGGTAGACGATCGGCTGATAGACGACGCTCAGGTCCCCGAGGGTCAGGACACCCGGAAGGTCCTTCATGTTCCGAAGCCGGGGCACGCCTGCGCGCCGCTCCTGGGTGTTCTTCAGCCAGTTACGGAAGTTGGTCACATTTTCCTCAACACGGTAAGTTTACAACAACACAACCCATTTTGGCTATCCTTGTTTGGGGAGTGCTAGCGCGGCTCGGGGGCCGTGGTATGCCCCGAAGCAATGAACAGCCCAGTCTCGATAGGCCCCGCGGAAATCAGCCCCATCGGAACAACCCTGGAACGGCACCTGCTCGAGCGTCAGCGCCGAATGCCGGAGGCAACCGGCGATTTCACAGGTCTTTTCCAGCAGATCAGCCTGGCTGCCAAAATCATAGGCAGCCGGGTCAGCAAAGCGGGCCTTTCCGGCATCCTCGGGCGCACAGGGACGAAGAATGTCCAAGGTGAAGTGGTCCAGAAGCTGGACGACTTCGCGAACACGGTGATCATCAGCACCGTCGAGGGCGGCGGCCACGTCTGCGTCATGGGCAGTGAAGAGGTCGAAGAGCCGATCCTGATCCCCACGAAGTACCCGCAAGGCAAGTACGTCCTTCAGTTCGATCCGCTGGACGGTTCTGGAAACATCGACATCAACGCTTCGATCGGAACCATCTTTTCGATCCACCGCCGCATCACGCCGGACGGCGAGCGCGGCACCCTCAAAGATCTTCTTCAGCCGGGAACCGACATCGTCGCCGCCGGTTACATCATTTATGGATCGTCGAACATGCTCGTCTACTCGACCGGCGATCAAGTCGACGGCTTCACCTACGACCCTGGTGTCGGCGAGTTCTTTCTCTCGCATCCGAAGATCCAAATCCCCAAGCAGGGGAACATCTACTCGATCAACGAGGGCAACTACCACAACTGGGACGAGGGCATTCAGAAGTGGGTCGACTGGATCAAAGTGCCCCGAGAAGGGCGCAAGGCGTTCCGGCAGCGCTACATCGGCGCCATGGTCGCGGACCTTCACCGCACACTGCTTCGCGGCGGCATCTTCGTGTACCCACCCGATGTGAAGAATCGCCGAGGCAAGCTCCGCCTTCTCTATGAAGCCTCACCGATGGCGTTCCTCGTCGAAGCCGCGGGCGGCACCGCATCCGACGGAACGCGGCGCTTGCTCGAGATTCAACCCAAGGAGCTCCACGAGCGGACGCCAGTCTTCATGGGTAGCCCCGACGATGTCGCGGACGCGCTCCGCTTCGCCGGCTACTGAGCCGCTCAGAGCTTCGGCGTCATCTGGAAGGGGACTTCGGTCCTCACACAGCCGCCTTCCGGCTTCGGGAACTTCCAAGTCTTCGCGACCCGCTTCACACAGTTGTAGACCTGTGAGTCCCTCAGTGTCCCGCCGACGGAGACGGCTCTGACTGATCCGCTGGCGCCGATGGTGAGCAACACTTTCATGTTGCCCTGCAGCAGGTTGTTGTCCTTGAGGCGGCGTTCGTAGCAGGTCTGCACCTGCTTGCTCGGCTGCCCTCGAATCACCGAGGTGAGCTGCGCTGCTGACAAAGTACCCTCGCAAACCCAGTCCGAAGGGCGTGTCTCCGACTTGGACGTGCCTCGACTTGGCTCTTCCTCAGGCTCCTCGAGCCCGGCGTCCTCGTCGGGTATCTCGATTTCAGGAGCGAATTGTTGCCGTTCAGGCGCCTCGGGCTCGACCTCGACCACTTCGGCTTCGGGGGCGGACCCGCAATCTCTTGCGAAAAACCACAAGGCTGCGGCGACCAGCAATAAGACGACGGCTACGAGGCCGTACTTGTTATCCTTCTTCTTGAGTGGCGGTAGGCTCGAGCCCTGGGTCACATCCCCCTCACTTTCCCCAGTACAAGGCGCTCCGCGCACCTGAGGCCGGAGTGTAGAGTCCCTTACCCATCGCGCCAACTACCGGGCGAATCCGCGAGGAAAAACCACTGTTTGCCGTATGCCGACCTCTCCTCTATGGTTCGGCCTCTTTAATGGCGAATTTCGATGATTGATAAGTTCAAAGGCTTCTTTCTCGTTCTTCTCGTAGTGCTGCTCTCGGCGGTCTTTGCCCTTCAATTTGGGGGCGGGCAGGCTGAAGGTTGCGCGGCGGGGGGCACTACCTACCTGGCCCGCGTCTATGATCAGACGTTGAGCAGAGGCGACTTCGAAGCGGCGTACTCGATCGCTAACTTCGGGCGGCTCCCCGAGGAGACCCAGCGCTCGATGCGCCTGCCGGAGCTCGTCCTCGATGGTCTAATCGATCGGACGCTCCTGGCGCGCGAAGCGAGAATGCTCGGCTTCGAGGTAGACCAGGACGAGGTCATGGCCCGCTTCGTCAATGAAGGGGTGATCCTCCTCTCGCTCGGAGTTGGCGCACCGCCGATGCTTCCCCAGGGCGAGATTCCGGTGTCATTCACCGACAAGGAAGGCGCGTTCAACAAGGACCTCGCGGAGCGCTACATCCAGAACGGGCTCCGCCGGAGCGTGGGCGAGTTCGCCGACGCGCAGGTCGACGAGTACTTGGCCGCTCGGATGCGCGCGCTGGTCTCATCGACGGTGAACGTGAGCGAATCAGAGATCTGGGAAGACTACGTGCGCGAAAACGACAACGCACAGATCAAGTACGTTCGCTTCTCGCCCGGGTACTACAGCTCCCAGCAGCCTCCGACTTCTGACGCGGCCCTCGCCGCCTGGATGGCGAGCAACGAAGAGCGTCTGACGGCGGAGTACGAGGCGAACAAGCATCGCTACACCAACCTCGAAAAGCAGGTTCGAGCCCGGCACATCCTGGTCAAGGC
>JBLYYU010000044.1:0-3318 GCA_048550275.1 Polyangiales bacterium | reverse complement strand
TCGACCTCGACGGTCGGATTGCCTCGGGAGTCCAGAATCTCTCTTGCGCCAATGGCGATGATCTCGGTCATGGTTTCACCTCGCGCTGGCCTTAGCGGTTGATTAGCGGCGATGCAAGGACGTCGATGCTAGGCTCGGCGGCCATGCACGCCCTGCTCTTCATTCCTTGGTTTCGGCTGGAGTCCTGGGACATCCCGCTGCCGTTTTCCCTGCCGGTCCTTGGCGACACACTGTCGATCCAACCCTTCGGAGTTCTGGTTGCGACCGGCGTGCTTCTCGGCGCATGGGTCGCGGGCCGCTTTGCCCAACGCAATGACCTCGACCCGGTCGCGACGGGCGACCTCGTGACGTACGCGGTCGTGACCGGGTTCATTCTCGGCTACTTCCTGAACGGCTTCTTCTACGAGCGCGAGACGTTCATGGAGATTCTTCGCGATCCCTCTCTGCTCTTTTCGACCTGGCTCGGGCTTTCTTCCTATGGTGGTTTCTTCGGCGGCATCCTGGGCTGCTTCATTTGGAGGTACCGGACCAAGAAGGAGCTGCTGCCCTACGCCAACGCGGTCTGCTTTGGCCTACCCGTCGGCTGGCTCTTCGGGCGAACTGGTTGCTTCGTCGTTCACGACCACCCCGGCAAGGTCACGGACTTCGCGCTGGCCGTCTCCGACTACCGTTTCGGGGACCCGCCCTTCGAGCCGAGGCACGACCTCGGTCTCTACGAGGTGATCTTCTCTCTCGCGATCATCGCGCTCTTCTTCACGCTCGAACGCACGAAGAGACGTCCGGTCGGCTTCTACTGCGTGTTGCTCCCCTTGGTCTACGCGCCCGTCCGCTTCTGCCTCGACTTCCTTCGCGCTGCGCCGCTCGAAGGCGGAGACGTTCGCTACGGTGGCCTCACCCCGGCGCAATGGTCCTCAATCGCCATGGTGGCGGTCGGGCTGGCTGTCTGGCAGCTTGCGGTGAAGCCGCGGATGGCCGCGGACGCATCGGGAAGCGCGAAGCCCTGAGCGCTACTTCAGGGTGACGACGGTCACTTGTGGACCGCCTTCATCCTGGTTCGCTTGGCGAAAACCGTCGACGTAGGCGGCGTCCCGGGACAGGTGCTCGTGAATCGCCGTTCGAAGCGCGCCGCTCCCGACCCCGTGAACGATGAAAGCGCTCGGCTCGGCGGCGCCGTACATTCGATCGAGGAAGGCCTCAGCGAGGGAAACCGCGTCATCGGCGCGAAGGCCCCGAACGTCCAGGGTGTTGTCGCTGGTCCGAACGACCCGATCTGGGATTCGCTGCGTCCGGGTCACCACTTCGGCTCCCTTTTGCGGCGCCTGCGACGCCTGCTTCACGCCGCGCAGGTCGCTGACGTCGACCCAGAGCTTCATCATCCCCGCGGCGACCCGCACCTTGCCTCGAGCCGGCCCTTCGACGACCTCCGCGATGCTGCGAAGCCGGTCCACCCAGACCCGATCGCCGAGCCGAACGGAATCCGGATCGATGTCGGAAGTCCCCATCGGCTCGGGCTCGAGCGATACGCGATGACGATCGAGCTCGCCTAGAAGCTCGCCGGCGTCGCTCAACGCCTCGGAAGCATCGGCGACGGACTGGGCCTCGGCGCGATCACGAAGCGCTTTCTTGGCTTGGTCTAGCCGCCGGTGCAGGTCGCGAAGTTGTTCGACGAGCCTCTCTGACTCTCGCCCGAGCCCCTTCGCCTCGCGCGCTTTGAGTTTGTCCCGACGTGCGTCGAGCTTCGCGCGATCCTGTTCGACGACCAGTCGATCGGCCTGCAAGGCGGAGTGCTCTTCGAGGGCGGCCTTGGTCGCCGCATCGAGCTTGGCCACCAGGGTCTCGAAGCTTCGCGAATGCTCGGGAAGCGCGGTGCGCGCGGCGTCGATCACGTCGGAAGGAATTCCAAAGCGGCGCGCAACCTCGAGCGCATTCGAGCCGCCCGGCACACCCATTTTCAGACGGAAGGTGGGGGCCATCTCATCGAAGTCGAACCCGACCGCCGCGTTCTGCATCTGGTCGCTCTCTGCAGCGAGCGCCTTCAACGCCTCGTAGTGCGTCGTGACGGCCACAGCGGTTCCGCGCTCGACCAATCGCGCAACGATAGCGCATGCCAGCGCCGCGCCGGCCTCCGGGTCCGTCGCCCCTGCAAGCTCGTCGAGCAGCACGAGGACGCCCGGACCAGCCTGGTCGAGAACGCTCCGGAGCGTGACAAGATGTGCCGAGAAAGTAGAAAGGCTACGGGCCAGGCTCTGCTCGTCTCCGACCGCGGCTAAGACAGGGGAGAAAAAGCCACAGACGCTGCCTTCGGCCACCGGGATCGCGAGCCCGGCTCGGGTCATGAGCGCCCCGAGCCCGAGCATCTTGAGGGCGACCGTCTTCCCGCCGGCGTTGGGCCCCGAAATGACGAGCGCCCTTCCCCCTTCGAGCTCGATGTCGTTCGGCACGACTTCGATGCCGCGCAAGGCCAGAAGCGGGTGGCGAGCTTCGCGAAGCGAGATCTTCGGCTCGCGGCTCAGCTCTACGAACTCGGCCCGAAGGTCGACGGCCAGCTTCGCGCTCGCGTTCCGAAGGTCAGCGTGGTCGAGCGCTTCAGCTGCTGCCCGGAGTTGTGGAACGTATTGACGGACGAGGTCGGAGAGCGCTGCGAGGATCCTTCGCTCCTCCCGTTCGAGCTCGGCCTGGGCCATCTTGAGCCGGTTGCCTCTCTCGACCAACTCCCGGGGCTCGACGAAAATGGTCGCGCCACTCGCGCTCGTTCCGTGCACGATGCCGTGAAAACGTTCGTGCGCGTCGGCTCGAACCGGCAGAACGTAGCGACCCTCGCGGATCGTGTAGAACGAATCCTGCAGTATCGAGCTTCTCTTGAGAATGAGGTCTTCGAGCTTTCGAATGATGCGCCCTCTGAGGTTCCCCGCTTCTTCGCGAAGGCGAGCAAGCTCCGCGCTCGCCGAATCGAGAATCGACCCGTCCTCGCCAATCGACAAGCCGACTTCTTCCTCGAGGCCGTCGAGCGTCGGGTCGACCGCGCAGGCAGCGTAGAGATTCGGCACGCTCTCTTTTCGTTGCCCGAGGAAACGCCGCAGTGCCGCGGCACCGCGCAGGGTCATGCGAATGTCTTTGAGCGCGCTGCCATCGAGCACGCCTTCGCGCTCGAGGTGCTGTAGCGAGGCCGCGATTTCACAAATGCCCTCGAGCGGAATCGGTTCATTGCGAGTGAGGAGCGCCCAGGCTTCCCGGGCTTCCTCGATCGCGCTCTCGGTTTCTTCGAAGCTCTCCGCGAGCTTCAAGGTCAGGCGCTCCCCGAGGGGACCTCGACACCGT
>JBLYYU010000043.1:0-3255 GCA_048550275.1 Polyangiales bacterium | reverse complement strand
TGCCAATGCTATGTGGAGTCCCGGATTATGTGGAGTTGAGGAATGGGAGGCCTTTGCAGCGTGACCCGAGTTGAGCTGAGCTGCACATAATCCGGTAGGTCCAAGATGATCTTCTTCAAAGGAGGTCATCATGAGCGAGACGAGACGATGCCGTGTCTGGAAACCTGGGGAATCAGACCGGCGATACGCCGAGTCGCGGATTCTGCGTGCGGATGAATGGAATCGGCCGACGCTGCGGGCTTTCGCGGAGTGGTTGTGGAGGGCGCGAGGGCTCGAGTGGTCGACAGTTGCGATTCGCGTTCATTCGGCGAGCACCTTCGTCGACGCGGTGACACGGCGGACAGGGTGCTCGTGTGAGTCGGCCATTCGGACGATTGACATCGGCCTGATCGAGGATTTCTTCGTCGACTACGGTCGGGGTCGTGGGATGGCGTCGCGTCGCAGCATGCAAGCGGCGATGCGCTGCTTTCTGCGTTTTGCCGCCGAGCGCGGCTGGGTCGACGAGGAGATGATCTCGGCAGTGCCGAGCCTGATCAGCTACGGACTGAGCCATCTGCCCCGCGCCTTGAGCGACGAGCAGATGGCGAGGTTTCTCGAGTACCCGTTCCGTCGCGGCGGCTGTCGCCGTCGCGACTGGGCGATCGTCAGCCTGCTGGCGTGCTACGGCGTACGTCGCGGTCAAGTCTCCGCTCTGCAGCTCTCCGATATCGACTGGGGGGATCGCACGATCGAGTTTGCGGCCCATAAGGGCGGCAAAGCGGTGCGCCACGCTTTGATCCCAGCGGTAGGTCACGCCCTGGTCGAGTACCTACGGGACGAGCGCCCGGAGAGTCCTCGCAGGAGTGTGTTCCTCCGGCACCGCAGGCCCCATGAACGGCTGAGCCCAGGTGCGATCACAGAGAGGGTGCGCCAGCGCATGGTCGAGCGTGGCTTGCCGCCGCTCGGTCCCCACGCCCTGCGCCATAGCTTTGCCACGCGGCTGCTGTGTGCCGGCCAACCCGTGAAAACGATCGCCGATCTGCTCGGGCACCGTTCCCTCGCGAGCATCGCCATCTACGCGAAAGTCGACGTCCCCCGGCTGCTCGGGATCGCGGGCGAATGGCCGGAGGTGGGCTCGTGACTCGGTCCTTCGAGAGCTGGCTGGCGGAGCCCTTCGAGCGTTTCATCGCGATGAAACGGGCCGGTGGAGCGATCTATGGCAGCCAGAAGAATCTGTTGCTCGCCTTCGATCGCTACCTCTATCAGTATGCCTCCGAGCCGCCCCTCGAGCGCGACACCGTGCTGCGGTATCTCGCTTCGTCCAAGAAGACTCCCCGCGCCCGGGACAATGTCGTCTGTGTCCTCTGGCAGGCACTTGCTCATGCTCGTCGCCACGGTGCACGAGTCGAGCGACTGCCGGAGCGCCCACCCAAGCCGCCTGCCTACTGGCGCAGGCGCCAGCCGCGCATCGTTGCGCCCGAAGAGATGAAGCGGTGGCTCCAAGCCGCCTACGACCTGCCTCCGGCCGATGGCTGGCGAGCGGTGACGATCGCCACGTTGCTCGGGCTGCTCTACGTCACCGGGATGCGCATCGGTGAAGCTCTCGCGCTCCATGTCGATGCGCTGGACCGAGGCCAAGGCATTCTCACCGTCGTGCGAGGAAAATTCGGCAAGAGCCGTTTGCTGCCCCTTCGCCCCTCGACCGTCCAGGCACTGGCGCACTACATCGACCATCCGCAGCGCCCCATCCATGCCTCCGCATCGTCGCCGATCTTCATGTCGACTCGCCAGCGCCGCCTGTCCATGTGCGCCGCACAGACGGGGATCGACGCAGCAGCGAGGATGGCGGAGATCTCGCCGCCTCAGCCGCGGCCTCACGACCTGCGACATACCTTTGCCATCAGCCGCTTGGCGGCCTGCTATGCAGAGGGGCGCGATCCCCAGGCACTGCTGCCGATTCTGAGCACCTATCTGGGCCACGGATCCATCGAGGCTACTCGAGAGTATCTCGTGGCCAACGGCTCGATCCTCGAGTCAGCTGCTCAGCAATTCTCGGCGTACGCCATGATCGAAGACGAGGTCGGATCGTGACCCACCAGCCGACCCTCATCTCACTGCAAAGGGCCATTCAGGACTTCTTCGAGAAGTACCTGACGATCGAGCGCAACGCCAGTCGCCATACCATCCTCGCCTATCGGGACGCCTTCAAGCTCTTTCTGCAGCACGCGGCCGAAAAGCACGGCGTTACGGTCGACCAGCTCGACGACTCGATTCTCGAGCTCGACACCGTCCGCTCCTTTCTCGAGTGGCTCGAGCGCGTCCGAGGCTCGTCCCCGCGCTCTCGCAATCAGCGCCTGACGGCGATCAAGACCTTCGCGCGCTACCTGGCATCGATTGCCCCCGAGCACCTGGAGCGCTGTCGCCGGATCCGGGCGATGCCGATGGCGGCCTTCCAGCGAACGGAGGTCGGGTACCTCGAACCCGACGAGATCGCTCGGTTGCTCGCTGGAGCCGGTGACGATCGGCGCAACCGCGCCCTCGTGCTCTTGCTCTACAACACAGGATCACGTGTCCAGGAGCTCGTCGACCTCGATCTTTCGAGCCTCCGTCTCGATCCCGTCGCTCTCGTTACCTTCGACGGCAAAGGGCGCCGACAACGAACCTGCCCTCTCTGGAACAAGACCGTCGTCGCCATCCAGCAATGGCTCGCAGAGCGCGGTCCCCACCCTGGACCGCTCTTCGTCAATCGCCAAGGACTCCGACTCTCTCGCTCCGGTGTCGCCTACATCCTCAGAACGATCGCTACCCGCGCTCAGCTCGAACCACGGCGGGCACAACGCGTCACACCCCACGTCATCCGCCACACCACCGCGATGCACCTCCTGCAGTCCCATGTCGACATCACGACCATCGCCGCTTGGCTCGGCCACGCCACCCTCGACACCACCCATGGCTACGTCGAGATCGACCTCCGGATGAAGCAGAAAGCGCTCGCGGCAGCCAGTTTGCCCCCTGGACTCAGGGGAGGATCCTTCCCCGAGGGCAGGCTCCTCGCCTGGCTGACGAGCCTCGGCAAGATCCAGAATTATGCGCAGCCACCACCGGCCAATCCCAGCACAGGAATGCTCGGAGGGTAGCAACTCCACATAATCCGGGACTCCACATAGCATTGGTTATGCGCAGCTGCGCATAACCAATGGTTGGACAAAGTCGTGAAGGCATGGGCCGAGATGCCCGTACCCCGGAGAGCGAGCACCAGCACGCCCACGATCAGGC
>JBLYYU010000042.1:0-4405 GCA_048550275.1 Polyangiales bacterium | reverse complement strand
GGTGGCTTCGACCATGAGGCGGGTGTGCCGTCAGCGCGGGGTCGGGGTCAAGAGAAGAACGCACGGGTTCCAGGCGTGCCAGTTCAGCTCCGTCTGCTGATCATCAAGGTCGCGGCTTCGGATTTGCGGGCGACTTGTAGGGCCAGTTTGCTGAAGAGGCGTTTGGACTTTTCGTGCTGCAGGCCGAGGATGATCAGGTCGTGCGGACCCGCTTCGTGCATCAGGGCTTCGACGATGTCGTCGGATTCGATGAGCTCGCAGTGTGGGGTGCCGTAGGTTTCTTCTTCTGCGAAGATTCGGAGATCGCGTTCCTTGTGGACTTTGGCGGAGTCGGTGAGTTTCTGGTCGGTGACCTGGACGAAGCGGACGTTGGTGAGGCCGGCGCGGCCGAGGCTGCCGAGTAGGCGGGCGCGGAGGGCGTCGTGGCCGCCGCGGCCGCCGACGGGGACGATGATCTTCGTCTCCTCGCTCAGGGACCAGGTCTTCGGCGCGCGGAGGACTACGACGTCGCAATCGACCTTGTTGAGCAGGTTCTCGAGTCGCTGGACGTTGCCTGGGTGGTCGAGCGAGGAGAAGCCGACGAGCAGGCTCTCGCACGACCGGGCCTGGGCGACTCGGACGATCTCTTTCCACGGGTCGGTGGCGATCGTCATCAGGGCTTCTGGGGCGTCACCAGCGGCTAGCGATGTGCTGAGCGCATGGCCGACTACCGCTTGTGCGTCCGCGAGCGCCTTCTCGGTTTCGACTTGGGCGGCGGCGAAGTCGCTCGGGCGGCGGACGATGGTCAGCAAGACTACGCGGCCGACGACGGGGATCGCGAGGGCGTTGGCGAGGCGGACTAGGCGCTGGGCGGTCTCTGGGTTTGCGACCGGGACGAGAACGAGGGGGCTTCGGCCGCGGAGGACGCCGAGGCGGGGATCGTGGGCTTCGGCGAAAGCGTCGACGGCTTGTGCGCGGCCGGCGAACAAGGCGAAGTACAGAATGACGCCGAGGCCGAGCCAAACTGCGGCGACGCCGCCGGCGCGAGGGACGACGACGGCCTGGTAGGCGGCGAGCACGGCGCAGGCGACGCCTCCGATCGCCGGGACCGCTGGGAACCAGGGGGTCTGAAACGGCGCCTTGGTGCGCGTTCGTTGGCGGGCGAGGAAGCTCGTCCAGTGTACGAGGGCGAACGAGATCAAGAAGATCAGGCTCGCGGCGGCGCCGGCGGAGGAGACGTCGCGGACCATCAGAAGAAGGAACGCCATCGCGAGAGCGGTGGCATAGATCGACATGATCGGAGTGCCGCGGGTTGGGTGCCGCTGTTGGAGCACGCGGGGCAGGGTGCGGTCGCGGGCCATGCGGAGAGCGACGCGACTTGCGGCGAAGATACACGCGGAGAGGGCGGAGAGCGTCGAGAGGATCGCGGCGACGACCACGAACCAGTAGCCAAAAACGCCGGCGTAGTTTTGGGCGGCCACTGCCATGACGGTGGCCGGGTTCTCGGTGCTCATCTGCGAGATGCTCTGGCCGGCGGGGACGCCGACGGTGCTGGTCAGAAAGAGGAGCGGGATGTAGACGACGAGCGCGATGCCTAGCGAGGCGAGCATGGCTTGCGGGATGGTGCGTTCGGGGTCTTTGACCTCACCGCCGACGGCGGCGATCAGATCGAAGCCCTGAAGCGCGATGAAGGTGAAACCCATCGCGGTGAGAAGACCGGTCGTGCCGTGCTCGAAGAAAGGGGTGAGGCCGCGTCTTGCCGTGCCGCTTGGGGCGATGCCGAGCGCCCAGGCGCCAGCGGCGAGAAGGATGGCGAAGATGATCAGCTTGCCGATCGTTTCGACCTGGCCGCCGCCTTTGTTGCTGCGAATCAGCAGCACGCTGTAGACGCCGGTGGCGAGAACGGCGAGGCCGCTCAGAGCGGGCCGGCCCTGCAGCCATGTGGGAGTGATGCCGCCGGCAGCCACCACGAGCCCGTCGATGGCGAGGACCGCATACTCTGCGAAGCCGAGCGCGTAGAGAACCCCTGCGACGATGTACGCGAACCAAAGCACCCAACCGACGACAAAGGCGGCGCGGACGGTGAGCACTTTCTTCGCGAAGGTGTAAGCGCCGCCCGACTCCGGGAACATCGACGACATCTCGGCGAAGCTGAGCGCGGTCATCACCGCGAGCAGGCCGTTCAGGGCGAACGCGAGGATCGTGCTCGGGCCGGTCTCCCGAAACGCAGCGCCCGCGAGAACGAGAATGCCGCCCCCGACGATGGCTCCGACGCCCACGCCGGTGGTCTGGACGATGTCCAGATGCCTACGCTGGCCTCCCTTCTTCGCAGTTGACACTGGAGCGAAGACTACGTGGGGGGGCGGGGAACGCCAAGTGGACGGGGGGCGAAGCTCCTTGGAGACGCGGTCGCTCTACGGGGCTAGATTCCGCCGCCCTCGACGAAGGCCTCCGGCCTAGCCTGAGGGAGTAGGACCTTCGTCCTCGGGCGGACGTCGCGGGTTAGCCAAACGTTGCCCCCGACGACCGAGCCCTTGCCGATGGTCACGCGCCCGAGGATCGTTGCACCGCTGTAGATCGTCACGTCGTCCTCGACGATCGGATGCCTCGGGATCCCCTTGATCGGGTTGCCGTGCTCGTCTTTCGGGAAGCTCTTCGCGCCCAGCGTCACGCCCTGGTAGATGCTCACGTTCTTTCCGATGACGCTCGTCTCGCCGATGACCACGCCAGTGCCGTGGTCGATGAAGAAACGCTCGCCGATCTCCGCGCCCGGGTGGATGTCGACGCCGGTGAGGGTGTGCGCGTGCTCGGTGATCATGCGGGGCAAGAGCGGCACCTCCTGCCGATAGAGCTCGTGGGCGAGGCGCTGGCAGGTGATCGCGATAATCCCGGGGTAACAGAAAATGGCCTCGTCCGGCGAGGACGCGGCGGGGTCCCGCTCGAAGGCGGCTTGCACATCGGTGGCGAGGACGGAGCGCACTTCGGGCAGCCGTTGAAATAGCTGCCGCACAACCTCGTTCGCCCGCGCTCGATGCTGGGCGCGAAGCTCCGGGTCGTCGCCAGCGACGAACGCGAAGCAATGCTCGACCTGTTCGCAGAGAATCGGGCGCAAGCTGTCGAGCGTTGCGCCGATGTGAAAGCGGAGCCTGCCCCCGCTCACCTTCGAAACACCGAAGTAGCGCGGAAAAAGGACCCCCCGTAGCGCTTCGACGACCTCGATCAAAACCTTTCGGGACGGCAGAAGCTGCGTGCGCCGATTGAGTGCGCCGGTGCGCGTCAGCCTTTCGCTGTGCGCGCAAAGCTCGTCCACGATCGGCGTGAGGTCGAAGTTGGTCGAGTCAGCAGTCATTGGACTACTGCCCGCCGTAGAGCCACGTGGACAGGTAGCGCTCACCGGAGTCCGGAAGAAGGACCACGATGAGTTGCCCCTCATGCTCCGGTCGCTTGGCGACCTCGAGCGCAGCGTGGAGCGCCGCCCCCGAGGAAATCCCGACGAGAATCCCCTCATCGGTTGCAGCTAAGCGCGCTGCGGCGCCCGCATCGTGCTCGCTGACCTGAACGATCTCGTCGATGAGCTCGGTCTGAAGCACCTCGGGAACGAAGCCCGCCCCGATCCCTTGAATCTTGTGGGGCCCGGCAGCGCCTCCGCTCAAGACCGGCGAATCTATCGGTTCAACCGCGATCGCTTTGAAGCCGTCTTTGCGAGTCTTGAGCACGTCTGCGACTCCTGTGATGGTGCCGCCCGTGCCCACTCCGGCAACGAACACGTCGATCTCGCCGTCGGTGTCGCGCCAGAGCTCTTCGGCAGTCGTCCTGCGATGCACTTCGGGGTTCGCCGGGTTCGAGAACTGCTGCAGCAGCAAGTAGCCTTCTTCCTCGGCGAGCTTCTCCGCCAAACCGATCGCCGCACCCATGCCGCCTTTGCCCGGCGTCAGGATCAGCTCAGCGCCGAGCGCGGACAGCAAACGACGCCGCTCCACACTCATGGTCTCGGGCATCGTCAGGACGAGCCGGTACCCGCGCGAAGCCGCAACGAACGCCAGCCCAACGCCTGTGTTGCCGCTAGTCGGCTCCACGATCGTAGCGCCAGGCTTCAAGCGCCCGTCGCGCTCGGCCGCCTCGATCATCGCCAGCCCGATCCGATCCTTCACGCTCGCACATGGATTGAAGCTCTCGAGCTTCGCCACCACCCGCGCCTTCAACCCCGCCGTAATCCGCGGCATCGCCACCAAAGGCGTTCCACCAACGAGCTTGGTAATGTTCTCAGCAATAGCGGCCACATCAGCCTCCTCCAGATAAGCTACCGTAATCACACAGATTACATATTCTTTACTTATCCGATGGGGATATAGATACTCCGTTGTGACCGGTTCGTCTAGCGTTAACCGGGGGGGGCAGGGGGCAGTTTCAGGGGCAGTGACAGTGG
>JBLYYU010000041.1:0-5472 GCA_048550275.1 Polyangiales bacterium | reverse complement strand
GCGATCTGCTGCTTGATGATGTTGGAAATCTCTTCAGCGCGAAGTTGCATTTTGCAAGGCTCCTGATTCGATGCGGTTACGGCGTATCGCCATCCGCAAGCAACGTTTCCCTTAGCTCGCTCAGCCGGTTGCTGATGCTCCCGTCGAACACTTGGTCGCCGACGCGTGTGAGCACGCCACCGATGAGCGAAGGATCTTCCTTCTTGACGAGCACGACCTCTCGGTCGGTGACTCGCTTGAGTTTCTCTACGAGCCGCGCGTAGTACGCGTCGGCCAAAGGCTTGGCGCTCACGACCTCGACGCGCACGCGGCCCGTCTCGGCTTCAGCGAGGTCTTCGAGCGCCAGAAGGACGTCGTCGAGGCTCCCGAGTCGGCCCTTGTCGGCCATCAGGTTCACCGTATTGCGAACGAGCTTGGACGTACCGAGCTTCTCCATGACCGCGTCGACGGATGCCTTCAAGGCAGGCCGCGGAATCACGGGACTGCGAACCACCTGGCGAAGCACTTCGCTGGATTTCCAGGCCTCGGACAGCGACCCGACGTCTCGAAGCACGGCGTCCATGTCGCCCTGCTCGCGAGCGAGATCCAAGAGAGCCTTTGCGTAGCGTCGTCCCAGCGCGCTCATGACTGTCGCTCCTCGATCACCTCACCGAGACGGTTGAGGTAGGCCTCGGCGAGCTGATCTTGATCCGCATCGCTGGTTCGTTCGGTCAGGAGCTCCTGCGCGGCGGCGACTGCCGCTGTGGCCGCTTGCTGCTTGAGCTCTTTGCGAAGCTGCTTGATCTGTTGCTCGATGAGGAAAACCGTGTCCTTGCGCATCCGAGCGGCCTTCTCTTCGGCTTGGGCGACGATGCGATCTCGTTCGGCCTCGCCGGCTTTGATCATGTCGCCACGAATCTGAAGCATTTCCTGGTCGAGCTTTTCGAGCCGCGTCGCGGTCTCCATGTGCCGCTTCTCGGCTTCGGCGCGAAGGCGCTGGGCTTCGGCGAGCTCCTCCTCGACCTCGGCGCGCTTGGCGGCCATCGCCGGATTGGCCTTGTTCTTGATGACCCAGCCGATCAGCAAAATGAGGACCGTGAAGTTGACCAGGGTCCCCTGGAATTCGCGGTTGCGGATCAGAGACGAGAACGTGAGCTCACCGTGGCCGTCATGCGCGTCGTGGCCCTCGGCATGAGCGTCAGCGCCATGGGCGGCGTCCTCCGCGGACACCAAGCCGGGCGAGGCCAGCAATAAGACGAAGAGAATCGTCCCAACAGCGCGCATCACTGCACCTCCCGGTTCAGCATCTTCGAGGCGATCTGCTTGGCCAGCGCCGGAATGGTGCCGTCGATCTCGGAGCGAAGGCGGGCGGCTTCGGTAGCGAGCTGCTTGTCAGCCTCGGCCAGCTGCTTGTCGGTCTCTTCGCGGACCCCGTCGAGAACCGTGCGCTCGAGGCGTTTGCCCTCGGCGCGCAGACGGTCGCGCTCCTCGCCAGCTTGGAGGCGGAGACGCCGCATCTCGACCTCGAACTCTTCGCTCTCCGCGGAGGCTTCGTCTTGGAGACGCAGTGCCTCGAGCTTCGACCCCTCGATGGCGTGTTCACGCGCTTCGAAAAGCGCGACCATCGGACGGAAGATCAGAGGACGGAAAACGAAAAAAGCAACCACGAACAGGCCGAGCTGAATCCAGATCGTGCCGTCGAGGTCAATGATGGAACCCTCAGACAAAAGGGCTGTGAAAAGCACGTTCATCGCAGCGACATTTCCGTGTTGGGCCCGTGGACCCCGCCCGGATGAAAAGAGTTCAACCGGAGAGAATCTTCAGACGGCGCTTGGGGCCGAATCGCAGCTACGGCAAGGACCAATCCCTAGCGGCGCGCGTTCGTAGCATGGGGCCAAACCCAGTCAAGGACGTCAGAGCGACCGGATTTAGGCCCGATCAGCTCGATCCCTGAGGAGTCTCGGCGACCTTGGCCCGAAGCGCACGAACGGTGCGACCCGCGGCGCGTTCGTTCTCCCGGCTGAAGATAGCCGACGGGAGGGGGATGTCCGGATCCACGTAGATCTTACGGATCGAGCTCGGTGACGTTACGTCACGACGGCAGAGCCCGACGATGTGGGCTTCGAGAAAAGCGGACCCGGAAGCTCAGGCTTGCTAGGTTGACCCTCGATGGCTCCGAGCCGCAGACTGTTTGTTATTGCAGCGTTTTCGCTTGCGCTTGCCTGGGGCCGGAGCGCTCGCGCAGAGCACGATGAAGCGGCGTCAGCGCAGCCCGAGGGGACCCTTCCGCCGGTCCTGGTGATGCTGATCGGAGGCGGCGCACGCTTCCGGAGCATCCATTTGGAGGTCGGGGACGCCGGTGGCGGCACGCAGCCCCGCAGCTTCGAAACCGGCGCCTATTTCGATTTCGGCTGGCACTTGCTGGTTCGCCCGATGATCCGCCGATCCCCCCGGGCCTCTGTCCAGGCGATCGCCTTCCAAATCGACGGCGGCTCGGGAATCGGGCTGCGAGTCGCGCCAGCCGGAACCGGGATCGAGCTAGAGACCAACGCCTGGCGGCTGCTCGGGCAGTTCGGGTACCTCTACCCGATCGACCGACTTCAGGTCGGCGGGCTGGTCGGGGTCGGGGGCGACGTCCTGAGCATCGATTTGAATTCGGTGCTCCCCTCATCACGCATCATCTATGTCCGGGTCGGCCCAGCCGTTGCCTATCAAATCCTGCCTTGGTTCCTGGGGATACGGGCTGACTTTGGTGTCCGCGCGCCCTTCTACTTCGGCGGGCTGACGAACGCGTTCGGAAGCGACACCTCCGGGGTGGGCTTGGACGGGACGATCACCTTCGAAGGCCGGGTCAAGGCGGGCTTCACCTATGCGGCGCGCTTCGTCTGGGAGTACTACCGTCTTCGGTTCGCGGGCTCAAACCAGAACGTTCCGGCCATGGGCGCCGGCGGCAACGGGAAGGACCACGCTCTCTCGATTCAGGTTCTCTTGGGCTGGTCTTTGTAGCCGTCTGGGGATGTGTCCTCGGCCGAACGGGGGGATTCGGGGGCTGCGTCGAGCTCGAAGACCTCTCCCATTGCGCAAGAGCCGTCGAAAACCACGCCCTTGTCCATGAAGAGCGCCTGGGTCCGGATGTCGCCCCGAACCTCGGCCGGGGCGTGGAGCTCGACTAGCTCGGTGGCGTGAATGTCCCCGGCGATCTTTCCACCGCGCACGATTAGCGTGTGGACGCGAATCGCGCCTCGAATGCTCGCTTCCTCGCCGACCACCAAGAGCCCCTCGCTGAAGACCTCACCCTCGAACTCGCCATCGATGCGCGCCCGCCCCTCGAAAAACAGCTTCCCCTCGTAGCGCGTGCGGGCGCCGAGGAGAGAATGAATGAGGGAGTCTTCGCGCTGCATGGAGACCCGGAGCCTAGAAAGCCGAGGCCGAAGGGTCAATTGACGGCACCCGGGGGCTTGTCGCGGCCGTCCGTGACCCTACTCCGTTGAGGCTGGCGTCGTTGACCACCCTGAGGGGCCGTGCTAGGTGGCGCTCGCTTTTTCGGCGGGTTGGACCGCCTGACGACACCCTTTCGAGAGAACCGGAAACAACATGGCAGAGCTTCAGAACGGGCGCGTTACTCAAGTCATTGGTCCCGTCGTGGACGTCACCTTCCCGGAGGGCAGTCTCCCGGCGATTCTGTCGGCGCTGAAGGTGAGCAACCCGGCGATCAGCGAGAAGGACTGGAACCTCACCCTCGAGGTCGCGCAGCATCTCGGAGAAAACACTGTGCGCGCGGTCGCGATGGACTCCACGGACGGTTTGGTTCGTGGCATGGCGGTGAAGAACACCGACGCTCCAATCCAGATGCCCGTCGGCAAGGAGTGCCTTGGACGCATCCTGAACGTCGTCGGCGAGCCGGTGGACGAGCAGGGCCCGGTGGGTGCGACTCGGTTCTCCCCGATTCACAGAGAGGCACCGCCTTTCGTCGACCAGAGCACCGAGGTCGAGATCTTCGAGACGGGCATCAAGGTCATCGACCTTCTCGCTCCGTACCGAAAGGGCGGCAAGATCGGCCTGTTCGGCGGTGCCGGCGTCGGCAAGACGGTTCTCATCATGGAGCTGATCAACAACGTTGCGAAGGCGCACGGTGGTGTGTCCTGCTTCGCAGGTGTCGGCGAGCGTACCCGTGAGGGCAACGACCTTCTCCTCGAAATGAGCGAGTCAAAGCTCGAAACCGGTGAGACGGTTCTTTCGAAAACAGCCCTCATCTACGGTCAGATGAACGAGCCGCCCGGTGCGCGTGCCCGTGTTGCCCTGAGCGCGCTCACGGTCGCGGAATACTTCCGTGATGAAGAGGGCCAGGACGTCCTTCTCTTCGTCGACAACATTTTCCGCTTCACCCAGGCTGGCTCCGAGGTTTCGGCGCTTCTCGGACGTATTCCTTCGGCGGTCGGTTACCAGCCGACGCTGTCCACCGAGATGGGTGCGCTTCAGGAGCGCATCACCTCGACCAATAAGGGCTCGATCACCTCGGTTCAGGCGATCTACGTCCCTGCCGATGACTTGACCGACCCGGCGCCCGCCACGACGTTCGCTCACTTGGACGCCACGACGGTTCTGTCGCGTTCGATCGCGGAGCTCGGCATCTATCCTGCTGTCGACCCGCTCGACTCGAGCTCCACGATGCTCGACCCCGGCGTCATCGGCGATCGCCACTACAAGGTCGCGCGTGGCGTGCAGGAGACCCTGCAGAAGTACAAGGACCTCCAGGACATCATCGCGATTCTCGGCATGGACGAGCTCAGCGAGGACGACCGCCTGGTCGTCGACCGGGCGCGTAAGATTCAGCGATTCCTTTCGCAGCCGTTCTTCGTCGCGGAGCAGTTCACGGGCCTCAAGGGCGCATACGTGCCGCTCGAAGAGAGCATCTCCGGCTTCGAGGAGATCCTCGACGGCAAGCTCGACCACATTCCCGAGCAGGACTTCTACCTCAAGGGCAACCTCGACGAGGTCAAGGACGCTTTCAGCAAGCGCACGAAGGACTGATCAGGCGGAACCATGGCAACCTCCGAACATCTTCAACTCGATGTGGTCACACCGAACGGCTCCGCGCTGTCCGCTCAGGTGGACTCGGTGCAGGCGCCCAGCGTCGAGGGAGAGTTCGGCGTGCTCCCAAACCATCTTCCGCTGCTCGCCGCGTTGAAGTGCGGTCTTCTCGTCTGGGAAGTCGAAGGCAAGCGCAAGGTCGCAGCCATCGGCCCGGGCTTCGTCGAAGGCGGTCCAGAGAAGGTTCTCCTGCTGACCGATCTGTTTGCGGCACCCGAAGACATCCAGCCCGACGAGGTTCGGCAAGAGCTCGCCGCGGCAGAAGAAGCCTTGAAGGCGTTTGACGAGCTCTACGAAGGCCCCGACTACAACGAGCTACAGCGCGACGTCGACTGGGCACACGCCCGCTTGGACGCATACGCGGCATCGCGCGCGGTTTAGTAACGCGCGCTGGCGGCGGCG
>JBLYYU010000040.1:0-11905 GCA_048550275.1 Polyangiales bacterium | reverse complement strand
TCGATGAAGCCCCGCGTCGCGCCTTTTTTTCCGCGCCCCTCCGTTTGTATCCATAGAGCGAGAAGGGCGGCGCTGGGGCACTGTCACACTCGGCGACACAGCGTCCGATACCGAGAGCGCCCAGTGCCAGCGGCTTGACGCTCAACCACCCATGAACACGCTGGCGGAAGCGCGAGCTGCCGACGGTCGCCGGGCTAGGAATCCCGGGCTGCTGCGACCGGGACCCGTGCAGGCCTTCCTTGCAATTCGACAGCCGGTCTGACGCTGCGGCCCGCGCCGCTCTCTGCACAACCACCGCACGACGCGCCCGGGTCGTCGACCCGACGACGCTCTCGTCGCCCCGAGACGGGCCGAGATGAGCGGCCTTCCCAGCCCTCCGAAATCCCGTTAGACCCACCGAAACCCAATGAACGGCAGCCTTCGGGCCGCCAATCCCGCCCTGGCCGCCAGCGTCCATGTGAAGCTCCAGATCTAGTCCGACAGGCCAATCAGGCGCGGCCGTCCCTGCCCGAGCGCCCGGGGACCGACGCAGCGCGATCCCGCGAATCGGCCGTTCGCCAGCGATCTTGCCCACGAATAGGGCTATCAGCGCCTTGACCCAAAGGCGAGGTGACCTCACCTTTCATCTTACAGCAGGCATCCATCTGGGCCTCATCGCGTAATCATGCGGCCAATCCGGAGGGTGACCGACTCAACATTGGAGGCTGACGTGGCGCAGGCAATCAACCGCTATCGGGCGGATCTACGGGACTTTCGTTTTCTGTTTTTCGAGCAGTTCGAGCTGCAGTCGGTTCTTGGAAAGGAGCCCTTCGCGGAATGGGGTTCCGACGAGTGCGACATGGTTCTCGACGAAGTCTATCGCTTCGTCTGTGACGTGACTGGCCCGCTCAATGGAACCGCCGACGCGCAGGGCTGCCGAATCGAGGACGGTCGGGTCAAGACACCCGAGGGCTTCAAAGACGCATGGGACAAGCTCTGGGAGGCCGGCTGGCGAACCATCGGCGCGCCGTCTCGCTGGGGCGGCCAGGACGCGCCCTCCATGTTGAACTCCTTCGTCGAGGAAATGTTTTGCGGCGCGAACACCGCGTTCACGATGTACGCGGGCCTCACTTTCTCCGCGGCCGAGCTCATCTTGGAGTTCGGGACCGAAGAGCAGAAGAAGAAGTACGTCCCCAAGATGTTCAACGGCGAATGGACGGGCACCATGTGTCTGACCGAGCCCCATGCCGGCTCCGACGTGGGTTCCGCATCGAGTGTTGCCACCCGCAACGATGACGGCACCTACAACATCCGCGGCACCAAGATTTTCATCAGCGCCGGCGACAATGACCTTGGCGACAACGTCATTCACCTCGTTCTCGCGCGAATTGAAGGTGCCGAGCCAGGTACGAAGGGGCTCTCACTCTTCCTCGTGCCTCGCGTACGAATCAACGAGGACGGCTCGCTTGGCGAGCCCAATGACGTGGAGGTTCCCTCCATCGAGCACAAGATGGGCATCAACGCTTCGGCGACCTGCGTCATGCAGTTTGGCGACGAGGACGGCTGCATAGGCGAGGTCGTCGGCGGAGTCGAGCATCAGGGCATTCGCCAGATGTTCCACATGATGAACTCCGCGCGCATCGGCGTCGGCATCCAAGGCGTGTCGGTTGCTTCCGCTGCGTACCTGAGCGCGCTCGAGTACGCGCGTGAGCGAAAGCAGGGCGCCAGCATCAAGAAGTTCAAGGACGCGAACGCACCTCGCGTGGCAATTCTGGACCATCCGAACATCCGCCGGGATCTCCTGGCCATGAAAGCTCGTGTCGAAGGCGTTCGAGCTCTCATCATGAAGCTCTCGAACCACAGCGATCGCCTCCGCGCGACGCAGGGCAAGGACGACGAGTCAGAGGCTTACCACAAGGGCCAGATCGATCTCCTGACCCCACTCGTGAAAGCATATGGCACCGACGCAGCGTTCGAGGTTTCGAGCCGAGCGATTCAGGTCTACGGAGGTCACGGATATCTCAAGGATCATCCCGTCGAGCAGTACTGCCGCGACGCGAAGATCTTTCAGATCTACGAAGGTACGAACTTCATCCAGTCCATGGACCTGGTTAGCCGCAAGCTCGGCCAGGCCGGCGGCGCAAACACCCAGGCTTTCCTGATGGACATCCAGAAGTTCATCATGGAGAACAAGGACACGCCGGAGCTCAAGGAGGGCATCGCGAG
Organism: Polyangiales bacterium; assembly: GCA_048550275.1. Classification (GTDB taxonomy): domain Bacteria; phylum Myxococcota_A; class Polyangia; order Polyangiales; family Houyiibacteriaceae; genus SG8-38. The sequence continues at coordinate 9,700 of JBLYYU010000040.1, read as the reverse complement.
TCTGCAAATGGCGCACGAGGCGGTTGCCGCTTCGGTGATGCAGTTCATCGGCTGGTTCAAGGGCGGGAAGCTCGAACACATCCCGCTCGCTGCAGAGGACTTCCTCACGATAATGAGCGACCTCGCGGTCGGCTGGTTGCTGCTCGATCAGGCCTCGATCGCCCTGAAGAAGCTGCCGGAAACCAGCGAGACGCATCCGGACCACGCCTTCTACACGGGTAAGAAGTTTGCCGCCCAGTTCTTCGCGAACAACGTGCTCACTACCTTGCCGAGCCGCGTGCAGCGACTTGGGGCCATCGATACCCTTCCCGTCGAGATCCCCGACGAAGCGTTCGCGACGATTTGAGCGACGAACTGAATCTGGCTGCTGGGCCTAAGACTTGGCCTGGCAGTCGGAGCAGACCCCGTACAGCTCGAGCTTGTGGCGAACGAGCGCGAAGCCGAGCCGGGCGGCCACTGCGTGCTGCAACGCTTCGATCGCGTCGTCCTCGAACTCGACGATCTTTTCGCAGTCCACGCAGATCAAATGGTCGTGGTGCTCGTTCGCCCAAGCGACCTCGTAGCGGGATACGCCATCGCCGAAATGGCGCTCGATGGCGAGGCCGCACTCCTTGAGAAGCTTCAGCGTCCGGTACACCGTCGCGTAGCCGATCTTGGGTTCTTCGATGCGGACCTTTTCGAGCAGGTCTTCGATTGAAAGGTGCTCGTCGCTCGCGAAGAACATCTCGGTCACGATGCGCCGCTGCTCGGTCGAGCGCAGGCCATGCTTGCTCATGTACTCGTTCAGTCGAGCACGGACTTGCTCGACGTCATGTTCAGCGTTAGCTCCCATTCGCGCTCTATTCCCGAACGATTCCTAAGGTAACATCGACCCCTTGTCCATCCCCATGACCAGACGCGAGCGAGAATTGAACCGATTTGCCTGGGCGATCCGATCGTCGCCCCTGCTCGTCGCGATCATTCTCGCCGGGCTCTGGATCGCCGGCGCGCCACCTCGGGTTCCCGACGTTCGCCTGAGCGGGCCCATCGTCGCGCGGCCCGGAACGACGATCGGTATCCGAACATGGCAGCTCGAGGGAGATGAAGCCGGCGGCGCGATCGTCGCCTCCCCGCCAGTGCGCGTCGAGCTGCGCAACGCTTCGGGCTTGACCATCGCACGCGCCGAGCTCTCCGAATCGAAGGTACACGGCCGCGAGGGGCGTCTCCGCATCCCTGCCGGATTGGACGAGGCCATGTCCGTCGTTGCGATCGCCGAAGTCGATGGCAGCGAGGCAACGGTTGAACAGACTCTTTACGTGCGCGAAGGCATAGACTCGCGACTAGAACGGGGCCGCACCGTCAACGCATTCCAGACCTACGAGCTTGGGCCGATCCGCGCAGCGGGCTCGCGAGAGGGATCCCCAGTCCTCGATCCTCGGGTGGAGCAGGGCGCATGTGTCCCCGATTTGAGCTGCACTGTGTCGGTCTGGGTCGGCGACAGCGACATTCGCGTTCGCTTGCGTCCGCTGGTCGGCGTCCGAGTCGAGACGGACGCCGTAGCGCCCTCGAACGGGTTTGCGCGCATTCCGCTGCAGGTGAGCGGGAACGAAGCACGGGTCGACGTCGAAGCCCTGCGCCCGGACGGCACCGTGCTCGCAGCCCGCGAGCTTCGAGTCCCGCTCGTGCCCGGCGGCATTGCAGCGCGGGCTTCGAACGCTGGTGACCGAATTCGCCTCGACTGGGATCAACTGGGCGGCGCCGAGCCGGTCCTCGTCGACGTATTCGCAGGGAGCCGCTGGGTCGAGGCGCATTCGCTGAGCCCGGACGACCCCTACTTCCCCGCCCCGGGCCCAGGTGTCTGGCGTCTCCAAGTGCGCGCCGATCTCTTCTCCGACAACACGGCGGGCGTGTCCTACGTCGTCATCGCTGCTCCGGATGGTCCGGGTCGAGCGCGGGCCGCGGCCGATGCCGTGCTGGCCGATGCGGATCGGACGGGGCTCGATCCCCTGGCACTGTCCGTCCTCGAGCAGCTTCCGGCCGAGGACGCGGTCGATGACACGATTCGGGCCCTGTTCGCCGTACCGAGCTTCGACGTCATCTCTGTGGGTGGAGGGATGAGCTCGCGGGTCGGCGTCGACCGGGCGCTCGAGATGGAACAGGAACTGAGACGCTGGCAGGCCGCCGCCGTCATTCTTTTGATCGGGCTGATCGTCAGCATGATTCTGCTCCGCGTCGAGCTGGTGTCCATGGCGCGAGCGCGTCGCCTCCTCGACGACCTCGGTGACGAGTCCACAGGCCCATCCAGAGCCGTGTCCCCGGGTCGAGGCCTCTGGGCGTTCGTGCTCCTGATCTTCGTGCTGATGGCTGTGCTCGCGCTCTCTAAACGTTGGTTTTGACTGTCGTTTGCGCCGCTCCCCTGCCCGACCTAGATTGCAGCCGTGTTCAACTCGGTCCTGAAGAAGGTGCTTGGCACCAAGCACCAACGCGAAGTGAAGCGCATGCAGCCCACGGTGGCGGCAATCTCGGCGCTCGAAGACGACATGAAGAAGTTGTCGGACGCCCAACTCCGCGGAAAAACCGCTGAGTTTCGGCAGCAAATCGACAACGGCGCTTCGCTCGATGACTTGCTCGTTCCGGCCTACGCGGTGGCCCGGGAAGGCGCCAAGCGCGTCCTCGGGATGCGCCACTACGATGTCCAGCTCGTCGGCGGCATCGTCCTGCATCAGGGCAAGATCGCCGAAATGAAAACAGGTGAGGGAAAGACGCTGGTTGCCACCCTACCTTGCTACCTGAACGGCCTCGAAGGGAAGGGCGTTCACGTCGTTACCGTCAACGACTATCTCGCGAGTCGTGACGCCGAGTGGATGGGCAAGCTCTATGGCTACCTCGGCCTGAGCACCGGCGTGGTGGTCCCCGGCCAAAGCAATCACGTCAAGAAGCGCGCGTACGACTGCGATATCACGTACGGCCAGAACAACGAGTTCGGCTTCGACTACATGCGCGACAACATGAAGTTCAGCATCTACGACTACGTGCAGCGTGATCTGAACTACGCGATCGTCGACGAGGTCGACTCCATTCTCATCGACGAAGCGCGAACGCCCCTGATCATCAGCGGCCCGGGCGAGACCGCGAGCGAGAAATACGAGGTGATCAACGAGGTCATCCCCAGGCTCCGCGTAGACGAACACTACGACCTGGACGAAAAGAACCGGAGCGTCACGCTCACCGAAGACGGCATGGAGTACGCGCAGGAGCTCCTCGGCGGCCGCGGTCTTCTGGGCGGCGACGGCAACCTCTACGACCCGGTGAATCTCGAAACCCTGCACATCCTCCAGCAGTGCCTCCGGGGTCACGCGCTGTATCATCGCGACCAGCACTACATGGTCAGCGAAGACGGCAAGGTGATGATCATCGACGAGTTCACCGGCCGAGTTCTCGCCGGGCGACGCTGGTCGGACGGGCTTCACCAGGCGGTCGAGGCCAAGGAGCGGGTCTCGATTCAGAGCGAGAACCTCACGCTCGCGACGATATCCTTCCAGAACCTCTTCCGGCTCTACCGCAAGCTCTCGGGCATGACCGGCACCGCCGACACCGAGGCGACCGAGTTCCACAACATCTACGAGCTCGACGTCGTCGTGATCCCGACCAACAAGCCCATCGCTCGCGCCGACGAAGAGGATCTCATCTACAAATCCGAACGTGAGAAGTTCCGGGCACTCTGCCAGGAAATCGAAGCCTCTCACAAACGCGGGCAACCGGTGCTCGTTGGCACCACCAGCGTCGAAAAGTCCGACGCGGTCGCTCACTTCCTCAACCGTCAAGGCGTCCCGCACAACGTCTTGAACGCAAAGCAGCACGAACGAGAGGCGTACGTCGTCGCGCAAGCTGGTACACCCGGCGCGGTCACAGTCGCCACGAACATGGCCGGTCGCGGCACCGACATCGTGCTCGGGGGCAACCCGGAGATGCTCGCTCGTATCGAGGTGCTCGAGAACGCCTCTGAAGAAGTGCTCTCGGACCCCGAGCGACGGGAATCCGAAATCGCGAAGGAGACGGAGCGTCTCGTCGCGCAGTGCAAAGAGGACGCGAAGCGCGTCAAAGACGCTGGAGGGCTTCAGATCATCGGTACCGAGCGCCACGAGTCGCGACGCATCGACAATCAGCTCCGCGGCCGCTCCGGTCGTCAGGGCGACGCGGGTAGCTCTCGATTCTTTCTGTCGCTCGAAGACGACTTGATGCGGATCTTCGCGGGCGAACGCGTACAGACCATGATGGACCGGCTCGGCATGGAAGAGGACGTGCCCATCGAACACCGCTGGGTGACGCGCGCCGTCGAAAACGCTCAGAAGAAGGTCGAAGAGCGCAACTTCGACATTCGGAAGCACCTCCTCGAATACGACGACGTCATGAATCAGCAGCGCAAGAGCATGTACGCGCTGCGCAAGCAGGTCCTCCGGGGCGAGTACCGTACCGTGCCGTCGGACGAGGAACGGAAGGCGGGCATCGAATCCGAGCCTCTAGTCGAGGAGGTCGACCAGGAGCTGCTCGGCAGGGTCACCAAGGTCCTCGAGAACATCGTCAAGTTCCATTCTCATCCGCTTCCAGATGCAGGTTTGACCGAAGAAGACCTTCCCGCGTATCGCACGCGGGCATACGAGTCCGACCTCGCGACGTTGACCGACGTCCGAGTCGAGAATCTCGAGAAGGACCTCTACCTCTGGTTCGGTTGTGTCGTGCCGCTCGACGAGTTCCGAAACGATCCGCAGGGCGCCTTCGAGCGCATCAAGGGTGCGGTCGGGATGTCGCTGAGTGAGCAGAAGGAGCGCCTGCTCGACTTGATCGACGAAATCGTCGTCACGATGACCAATCACGCATGTCCACCGGGCAAGCACTACGAGGACTGGGACCTCGACGGGCTCGAGCGTGCCTACAAAGAGCAGTTCGCCATCTCGGCGACCGGCGTTCACGAAATCAGCGACCGTGACGAGCTTCTTCGCAAGCTCTACAGCGACGCGGCGGGCGTTCTCGAGCGCAAGGAGAAGGAGTTCGGTACGGAGAACTTCCTCCGCCTGTTTCGTGACCTCTACCTTCAAGAGATCGACAAGCAGTGGATGGACCACCTTCAGGGCATGGACCATTTGCGAGACGGCATCGGGCTTCGCGGCTACGGCCAGCGTGATCCGAAGAAGGAGTACCAGCGGGAGGGCTTCGACATGTACCTCGAGATGGTGCAGAGCGTGAAGTCGTCCGTCACACTCGGCATGTTCACCGTCGAGCGCGCTGGCGAGGAAGAGCTCCGTCAGCTCGAGGAACGGCGCCGCCAGGCCACCGAGAAGCGTCAGCGGCAAATCCGCGCGAGTCATCAGGCCGGTGGCGGCGACGGCGAATCGCGGGCGCAACAGGCCGGTCCGAGCCGCCAAGCTCGGCGTGCGGCGGCAAGGCGAGACAGGCGGGCCGGTGCGGCGGGTCCCGGAGCGGCGCAGCCCCCACTAGCACCGGCGCAGGACGCGACGGTCAAACGAGATCGACCCAAGCTCGGCCGAAACGACCCCTGCTACTGCGGCAGCGGCAAGAAGTACAAGAACTGCCACTACCGCGAAGACCAGGCTGCAGCCTCGCCGCAGTAAGCGCCTTCTGGTAAGAGGCACGCAATGAGCGGACATGTGAAGGGGTTTCGCTTCGCCGGCGTGCACGGCGGGGTAAAAGCGGCCGACGCCTTGGACCTGGGTTTGTTGTTCGCGGAGGAGCCCGCGGTTGCAGCCGGTGTGTTCACCCGAAACCGGGTTCGCGCGGCACCGGTCACCGTCAGCGAGCGACGATTGAAGAGCGGCCTTTGCCAGGCTGTTCTCGTCAACAGCGGCAACGCGAACGCATGCACCGGAAAGCAAGGGCAGCAGACGGCGCTAGCTCTGACCGCCGTGGCGGCCCGTTCGCTTGGTGTCCGGTCCGCGCTCGTCGTTCCCGCGTCAACCGGGGTGATCGGCGTGCAGTTGCCCCGCGAGAACATCGAACGGGCCATCCCGGAGCTCGTGGACGATCTTTCCGAAGCGGGCGCGTCTCGTTTCGCGCGAGCCATCCTGACCACCGACCGAGGTCCCAAAGTGGCCCGGGCGGAGGTGAAGGTCGGTCGCACCAGCTGCCGCCTTCTCGGCATCGCCAAAGGCGCGGGGATGATCCACCCCAACATGGCGACGACGCTCGCCTTCGTCACCACCGACGCCCCCTTGAGCCGCGCTACGCTTTCGAAGCTCCTAGGACGGGCCACGGAGCTCAGTTTCAATCGGGCCACGGTCGATGGCGACACGAGCACCAATGACTCGATCTACGCGCTCGCATCGGGGGACGCGACGAACCGAACGATCGAAGAGAAGAGCGCGGCGGGGCGCCGATTCGTCGGCGCGCTAACCGAGGTCCTCGAATCCCTCGCCAAGAAGATCGTTGCAGACGGAGAGGGCGCGGAGCACCTCGTGCGCATCGAGGTTCGGGGGGCTCGCAGCGATGCGGATGCCGTCCAGGTTGCCCGGACGATCGCGGGTTCCCAGCTCGTGAAGACAGCCCTTCATGGCTGCGACCCAAACTGGGGCCGGATTCTGGCGGCTGCCGGCCGCTCCGGGGTGCGTTTCAATCCTGATCACGTCTCGATGAAGATCGGTGCGCTTCCGATTTTCGAGGCCGGAAACCCCGTGATGACGGCAAAAACCGAGGCGAAAGCCGCGGCGACCATGAAGCGCAAGGAGTACGAGATCGCGGTCACCGTCGGGAAGGGACGAGGGCTCGGCCATTATTGGACCTGCGACCTCGGTCACGAGTACGTTCGGATCAACGCCGATTACCGGACGTAACCCAAAACGATGCTTCAAAAAATTATCCTCCTTTGCGTCGCTCTGCTCGCCATCCACGCGACAGCCGACGCCGACAAGAACCAAGACGCACCGCCAGAGCCCGTCGTCGCGCCCAAGCCCGAGTCGCTGTGCATCAAGGACAAGAAACTCGTCATCGTCGCGCAAGAGCTCGCCGATGCGCAGCACATCCCTCCTTCGCCCGAGCTCATTCGCGCGGCGCGCGAGGCCGGCGTCGATGCGAACCCGGTGTACGCGAAGTTCGGCGTGACCGGTGAGTTCGACAGCTTCAAGGCCTGGCTCGAAGATCTGAAAGAGACGTCCGACGCGCCACTCATCTGCGGACGAGCCCGCTCTGGCGAACGGATCGTCCTCGTTGCTGCCGTTCGCGCCGGCTTGCTATCAATTGCCGGCCGCAACCGTCTCCATGCCGAGGTCATCGAGGAGTTCCGGGACCCGTACTTGATCGTGCGCGACGCCAGCGGCTCGTCGCGCCGCATCGCAGTCGACGGCGGGGACTTCGGTTCGACCATCAGCGTTCCGGTCGAGTGGGGACGCCCACTCTTCGTACAACTCGTGGCCACCGGGCCGAACGGCCCACGTCCTGTCGCTGAGCGCTGGGTGGGCAAAATTCCAGAGGGCCCCACTTCGCGGCGTGGCTCCCAGTCGCCGGAAGCTTGGCTGTTGCAGCTTCGGCGCGCTGCTGGCGCCCGCTCCGTGCGCTCCAATCGGCTGCTCAGCCAGGAAGCCACGACTCATGCGCAGTTGGTCTGCGATTCCGGCCGGCTCGGCCACCAGCTCGACGATGACGGCGACCCGGAAGCGCGCCTCCTGAAGCGGGGCATCCAGGCGCGCGTCGTCGGAGAGGCCGTTGCCCGCGCGTCCACGATGCGCGACGCGCTCCACGCGATCGAAGACAGCCCGAGTCACCGACTGACGGTCACCGATGCGCGGTTCACCGATGCCGGCTACGGAAAGGCGGAGGATGAAAAGGGACGAACCTGTGTGGTCGTCCTATTGGCTTCCTGGCCGCGCAAGGTCCCCTGAGCTCAGGCGACCGGAGAGCCCTGACGCTTCCGTTGGTTCGCGGTTGCCTTGTAGGCCGCGACCAGAACCTGCGCGAGCGCTAGCCCCGCGACGATTGTCCCCACCATCCCAGCGAAGATAGCCGCGATCGTAGGCCCTTCGATGGTCGAAGGGCTGGGGTAGACTGGCCACACCTCGCTCGCGACCAGAAGCCCGATGTGAACGGCGTATAGGACGAGCAAAGAGACAGCCCATACGTGCGAACCGCCCCGGGTGCTGCTGTCCATGAAGGCCATCAGCGACAGCAGGGCGAGGAGGCCGAAGCTCATGTGCGTGGTGGCGGGAGCCCAGGACCGCCAATCGCCCTCCAGCATCACTAGGCTTTCGTGGCCCCTGGAGATGACGAACCAGGCGCCGAGGGCGAGCACGCCCAACGCCACGGCGATCCGAGCTAAGCGCGCACCGCGGTAGTACGCCCGAAAGAGCAGGCTGCCGCTGAGCAGAATGGTGGCGCCTGCCAGGACGATGCCCTCCGGCGCGATTCCACGAAGGGTCTGTTGCCACAGGGCTACCCCGGTCGCCACTGAACCGGTCAGAAAGAGCGCGGCTGCACGGCCTTCATACCGCATGGGCGTGATCGCCAGAGTGGTGGCCGCGATCAAAAGGGCGAGCGAGACGAATGTCAACGGATGTACGCCGCCGATGAGCAAGACCGCGATGGAGCCGATCGCGCACAGAGCCACTGTTGCCCGCCGCAGCGCCTTTTCGCCTGGGCTCGAAGGCCGCATCTGTTCGCGCAGCAGATCTGAAGCGAGGATCGGCGGCCCCGGTGGGACCGGCATGTTCGGAATGCTTCCCGCAGTCTCCCGTGCGGGCGTCTGTGGTTCCGCGGTGCCTTCTTGGGGCGCCTCCGCGGCTGCTGTCGCTTGCCGCTGGCTCTCGTTGCTCTTCTTTCGGTGAAGCGGCAAGACCGGGGCTGGCTCGCTCTTAGGCTCGCGCTCACGAATGGTCGTCCGACTAAGGCCGGTGTCTGGCTGCTCCGCTCGCTGCGGCTCCGACACGGCGACGACCGCGGCGGCTTGGGCCGACACAGACGTCGAGGCCGCAGGCGGAAAGGTCCTGCTCACCGGTTCCGACACCTGGACTAAGTCCGCGGCCTTGAACTCGCGCGAGATCGGCACCACGGGCTTACCGCCGGGCACCGGCTCGCCACACGTGCCGCAGAACGCATCCGTTCTCAGCACCTTTTCATCGCAGCTATTGCACTTGGGCATCAGGTCCGGCCTGTCGGGTCAGTTGAGATCATACGCGGGAGAGGCCACGGACTTCAACCTGCCTGGTAGGTGAATGTGTGCTTGTCGGTCGCTCTGGCGCCGAGCTGTGCGGACCACGACAATCGGGTGCGGTTCTATGACAGAAATGTCCTACCGCTAGTGCCGTTGTCGAACAAAACGCCTGTTTTTCAGGGGAGCGGGAGTTGGCATCGCGATTGCAATGTACGCAATCGCTTGCTTATGACCCACGCCGTGCACTTTCCAGCTTGCCCGGCATCCGCGCGGCGTTGGGTCGTTCTTAACTCCCGAAAATCAGACAATTTTCGACTTAGCTTACTTGCCCTAGCTTTTTGACAGTAGCATCGATTCTTTCGATTGAAATGGGTCACCAATCGGTGGCCCATTTGCTTTTAATCTCGGTTTGGAGCGCGGCCTTCGCGGCTACCCAACTTCGCTCAAGGCGTCCTTGGCTTGAAGTTTCTTCTTTTTCAGTTGGTGGAGCTCAAGCTCCTCGCTCGGGGTGAGACTCATGCGGCCATCGAGTGCTGCAACGCGCTCCGAAAGGTCGGCATGCTTCTG
>JBLYYU010000039.1:0-3655 GCA_048550275.1 Polyangiales bacterium | reverse complement strand
CTCGTTGAAGTAGTTCCGCGCTTGGTGGTTCAGCTTGCTCCGCATGATCAGGTTCTTCTGAAGAGCGGGGCGTCGAAGATCGAGGTAGCGGTACTCTAGGCGCTTGTCTTCCCCCGTCGTGATCTGATCTTCGATCTCGAACGGGGGGGTCTCCGCTTTGTTGAAGATCGTCGCTTCGAGGGCGATGACTTCGATCGCGCCCGTCGCGAGCCGGGGGTTGCGGAGACTCGTGCCATCGTCCTTGGCGCCCCGGTCGCGGACCTTGCCTCGGAGGCCGAGCACCCACTCCGAGCGCGCCTTGTCGGCAGTCTCGAAAGCAGCCTTGTCGGTCGTCTCCGGGTCGAAGACCACCTGGGTCAGACCATCGCGATCGCGCAGGTCGATGAAGATGCAACCGCCGTGGTCGCGTCGGTTCTGCACCCATCCGAAGAGCACGATCTCCTGATCGATGTGCTCCTCTCGGAGTTCTCCGCAGCTATGGGTACGCTTGAGCTCGTCGATAAAACGGGCCACTCGAGGCCTCCTTCAGCCCGGTTTTTCGGGCGCGGCGAGGAAGGTAGCCGCCTCGCACCCCGCGTCAAGTACGCGCCGAATCCCCCGCATGTACAGGCAGTTGCGCTCGGGCATCCCGCCGTAGACAATGCGCCCCGGGGACAGGTCACCAGCCGAACGAGGGAGAAATGGCTGCCAAACAGATCGAATGCCACGTCTGTGGCGCAGGGAATCCGAAAGCGTCCGACCGTTGCAGTTCTTGCGGGGCGCGCCTCGTCGAGCTCGCAACCGAGCTCAGCGAAGAAGAGGTCTACGCTCGCCGGCATCAACCGGATGAGTTCCTGCTTCCGTGGGTCTTCCTCTCTTTCGGCCTGTTTCTGGTGCTCGCAGCTTTGGCCGTGGCGCTTCTACCGCTGATCATCCCGAGCTACGACCCGCAGGGCTTCGCGGGGATCGTCATCACGATCGTTCTTTGGTTCATCGGCGCCGCGGCGATCAACTACTTCTCTCCGGGTAAGAACTTCCTCGAACCGCCAGTTGGCGGGTTCCTCGCTGCGATTCCGACGATGGTCTACCTGTCGAGCATCGCGGACGTGTACCAGCTCTCGACCGGGGCGTACGTCCTCGGCGCGTTGATGGCGGCGATGATGGCGCTGATGGGCGCCTTCGTCGGGAACCTTCTTCGTGGCGATGACGAAAAGGAGCCGCGGCCGAACAAGAAGCGCTCGAAGCGCCCCCGATCGCGTCGCCCGAAGGCGGCCTGAGCGGAAGCGGGCTAGAGCCGCAGCCGAAGGCCGAAGCCGGGGATCAATACGAAGCCACCGCGGTTGAGCGATGCGCCAGCGTGATCGATGAACCAGTATTCGTATGCGGCGGTGAGCTCGACCAGAGCGTGAATCCGGCGAACGCCGAGCGCCATGCCGATCACCGGCCCGGCCCGAACACCGGCGCCGCTGGCTCTCTGCCCCGAGCCGGCGACTTGAAAATCCCCGAAGACGTACTCGCCGCTCCCGCGCGCCCCGAACCAGACCTCGTAGATGCCGCCGATGTCGACGCCGTACACGAAGGGCACCTCGAATCCAACTCGTCCGCCCGAGCCCGACTGATCTCGGTCCGGGATCCAGCCGCCGTACGGCGCGAGGCCGACGACCAGGCTCGAACGGGTGGTGCCTTGCTGCAGCACCTTTTCGTATCGAGCCTCGAGACGCACGTTGGCGCCGGCAACCATCAAGCCGAGGTCCCAGCTCTTTGCGATGCCGTATCGGCCGTACGCCATCGGCACGACGCCACCTGCGTCTGCGGCGTAGCGGTACTGCGATTCACCGGGATCGAGAACCGCAGGGTCTCGCAAATCGCCGAGGGGCACGCGTGCTGCGCCCCCGAGCGCGAGGTCGGTTCGATTCGCAGGGGTGGTCGAGCCGCCACTCATGGCTGGCATCGCGGTGGCGCACGCGCCGAGAGCGAGCAGCGGCGCGAGCATCGGAACGACTCGAGTCCACTTCACGATAGCGTTCGTAGCTTAACTTTGGGGGGCCGGGGATCTTTTGCGTCAGGCGGAGCGTCACGGCCGCCGGGTGCATCGATGAAGTCCCCCATCAAGTCGTAGTCCGCGGCGTCCGTCACGAGAACGCGTCGAAACTCGCCCGCCTGGGCCGTGCCATTGGCGAGGTACACACTCCCATCGACCTCGGGCGCCTGACCCCACCAGCGGCCCTGAAGCAGCAAGTCACTTTCGTCGCTCAGGCCTTCGACGAGCACGTCGAGCTCGGTCCCCACTCGGAGCTCCAAGCGTTCGCGGCTGATTGGGCGCTGGACATTCATGAGCTCTTCATAGCGAGCCTTCGCAACGGCCTCGTCCACCGCATCGCCCATTTCGCCGCTCCGGGTGCCCTCTTCCGGCGAATAGAGAAAGACGCCGACGTGATCGAGCTCGGCCCACTCGACGAAGCTCCGCAGCTCTGCGAAATCTTGGTCGGTCTCGCCTGGGTGCCCGACGATGAACGTCGACCGAAACACCATGTCGGGAATCGCCCGCCGCAAACGTTCGACGACCTTGCGCATTCGATCACCGCCGTGACCGCGCCGCATCGACCGCAACATCGAATCGGACGCATGCTGAAGCGGCATGTCGATGTAAGGCAGCACCTTCTCGTGCTGCGCAATCACATCGAGAAGGGCGTCGCTCAGCTTTTCTGGGTAGAGGTAGTGCGCGCGGACCCAGTGAATGCCGTCGACCTCGGCGAGCGCTGCGAGCAGCTCGGCGAGCGATTCTCGTTCGGGAAGGTCTCGACCGTAAGCGATGGTATCTTGGCTGATCAGGTTCAGCTCGACGATGCCCGCCGCAGCGAGGATCCCAGCCTCCCGAACCAGGTCTTCGATCGTCCGGGAGCGCTGTTTGCCGCGAAACGAGGGGATCGCACAGAAGCTACAATCGCGGTTGCAGCCCTCGGCGATCTTGACGTACGCTCGGTGGCTTTGGCCGGTGAGAACGCGAGGATCGCTTGCGCGCATCGTGTACTGCGCAGGGTTGCCGACCAGCATTCGGTCCTTCGAGCCGGCGAGCACCTTCTCGAGCTTCAACATGTCGCTCGAGCCGAGGAAGTGGTCTACCTCAGGCAGCTCAGCGGCAAGCTCGGTCGGATACCGTTGGGACAGGCAGCCCGCCACGACGAGCTTCTTGCAGCTCCCGCTCTCCTTGTGCGCGCTCATCTCGAGGATGGTGTCGACCGACTCCTCCTTGGCGGGTCCAATGAAGCCACAGGTGTTCACCACGATCACCTCGGCCTCGGCTGGGTCCTCCACGATCTGGAAGCCGGACTGATCGCTGACGCCCAGCATCACCTCGGTGTCGACGCGATTCTTCGCGCAGCCGAGTGAGACGAAGTGAATGCTCTTAGGCTCCCCCATTTCGCCTGATTACTGGGAAATTCACCCCTGAGCTAGCCGGCGGCCCGGGTCCCCGGCCCCGGTTTCCCCCTCAATTTGCCTCCCCCCCAGATTGCCGTATAAGGGCCGCCTCGCGCGGAACGGGCAAAAGCCCAGGGATTTCGCGCCAGGAGCCTTATAGATGTCTCGATACACAGGACCACGGGTAAAGCGCATGCGCGCACTTGGCATCGACCTGCCCGGCCTTTCTCGCAAGAGCATGTGGGATCGCCCATAT
>JBLYYU010000038.1:0-7163 GCA_048550275.1 Polyangiales bacterium | reverse complement strand
CTTCGGTCGGACTCCAAATCAAGGGCGCGCTCAAAAGAAAAACCAAGCCGTTCACTCCGAACGGCTGAAGGCACGAGTACGCAGCGACGAAGAGGACGCCACCCCAGGGGCCGGCCTCTCGAAACCAAACGCGCAGCGTGGCGGGGTCGAGCTCCTCGTATGCACCACTCACGTAGATCCACGCGATGGCGCTCGCCACGAGTGCCGCGACGACGATCTTGAGCACGCTTACCCTATCCATTCCGCCAAGCCTAGCGCAGGATGCCTGAGTCATCCTGGCGGGGTTCAACTAGGAGAAGCCAGCGTCCTGGGCGGGATTTCACGCTCGGAACGGTAGTTACCCTGTTCAACCACGGACGGTTCTGCGTTATAAATGCGCACCGTGAAGGAGATCCAAAGCATGACCAAGACCCCTCGGACGCCGAGCTTGCTCGCCTCAATCCTCTTTCTTAGCGCCGCGCTCTCGCTAGCCATCAGTGGTTGCGACTCGAGCAATGGCGCAGGCCTGACCCGACTCCTTGGCCAAGCGCTGGCTCCGGAGAGCGACGGAGACGAGAACAAGCAGGTTCCCCTCGAGAACGGGACGGTTGTTATGGTCGAATTCGATGACGAAGGAAACGTGGTGTCTGCAGAGGTGGGAACCACCGACGCCAACGGGAACTTTCAGGTGGACGTCAACGCGCAGGCCGTCGTCGCTGTCGTCGTTAAGGGCAGCACGGACGATGGCGATACTGAAATCTCGGGCCTGTTCAACCCAGAGCAGACGGCGATCGAAAAAGACCTCGATGCCGGGACGTCGATTGCATGCGTTGCGGGCATCGACGCCGTCGTAGAGGGGTCTATCACCGACGAGGAGCTCGACGAAACACGGGTTCAGAACCTCGAAGACGCAGCAGACGAGTACCTCGAGGCCAACCCTGACTTCGACTACTACGATGACATGCAGGTATCAGCCGCCGTAACCTGGGTGCGAACCGCGACGAACGACGGCGCGAATCCGGCGCCCTGAACGGCCATGCCGGACTAGCCATTGCTAGAAGAGATAGGCGAGGTTGACTTGGAGCTGATGATAGCTCGTTCGGTATGAAGTCTTCGTCGCGCTGTTGAGGCTAATGGAGTAGTTGAAGTCGAGATTGAACATCGCCAAGTCGACGTTCACGCCGACACGCCCAATCGCTTGGTAGATTGCAAAGTCAACTTCCTTCGGCCGGGATTTGACCGTGATCGTCTCCTCCCCGAAGCCGAAATCCGCTGTTAGCTCGCTGACGATCTTCGTGTTGAAGTGGTTCACGTAGCCGGCATAGAGGAACAGCTTGAAGAACGGATTCTTGTACGGGATGTACCCCATGATCAGCGGGAGCTCGAAGCTGTTGACCCGGCCGATCGCCGAAAAGGGGACGCCGTCTTCAGAGACTCCTTCGAACGCGTAGGCCCAGCGGTTGAACGAGAACAGGATTTCGATGAAGGCGGCTCGCCGGCGAACTCGGGGCCCGAACCCGATTTGCCAACCGAGGAACGTGTCTCGCTCACGGCCGGTCTCCAGCATCGACACGAAGGTCGTTCCGCTCAAGCCAGCGAAGAGCTTGATGTCCATTTTGGGCTGCTGCGCACTGCTGCTCGACGGGGCGCCCAATACGAAAACCGGGGTCAAGAGAAGCAGAGCGATGAGTAGGGACTTCTTCATGTTCATGCCGGGAAGAGGTATTCCTTGCCGTCGAGAACGAATCTCTTGTCCATGATTCGCGGCCAGAGCGGCTTCTTACGAAGCTCGTTTTTCTGCCACTGTTCGTGCTCCTCGTGGAGCTTCTCGTAGAGCTCGGGCATCTGCTCTTTGAGGTTGATCTGCTCGGACTTGTCTGCCTCGAGGTCGTAGAGCTCCGCCCAGCCATCCCGGGTGCTCAAGATGAGCTTGTACTTGCCGTCGCGAATCGCCCAGATGTGATCCGCGCGCCAGAAGAGCTGCTCGTGGGGCAAACCCTCGTTCTCTCCCTGCAAGTACGGGATCAGGTCGACTCCGTCGTAGGGTCGGTCGCTCGGTAGGACGCCGCCCGCGGCAGCCACCGAGGTCGCAAAGATGTCGGTGGAGGAAACCGGGTGTTGATACCGCAGGCCAGCCGGAATCTGCCCCTTCCACTTCATCATGAACGGAACGTTGATTCCGCCCTCGAACTGGGTGAGCTTTCCACCCTTGAGCGGGCCGTTGTCGGTCGCATGCGTGTACGAAGCGCCCCCATTGTCGCTCAACAGGAAGATCAGCGTGTCCTCTTCGATGCCGGTGTCGATGACGGTCTGGTGAACTTCGCCGATGGCGTCATCCAAAGCCGAAATCATCGAGTAGTAGACACGCTTATTGTCGTCCTCGACGTGCGCGTACCTGCAGTAGTACTCGACCGGCGCCTGAAACGGGACGTGAGGCGCGCTGAATGCAGCGTAGAGGAAGAACGGCTCCTCCCTGTGCTCGCGGATGTACTGCTTCATTCGATCGCGAAACGCGAAGGTCAGATACTGCTCTTCGCGAATGACTTTCCCGTTCTCGAGAATTGCAGCCTCCTCACGGCGACCCATGTTCCACTGGTGCTGGGCGCTAAACGCATCGTGCTCATGGTTGATGATGTGCCCCCAATTGCGCTCGGGGGTGTAGAGAGAAAAGGCTCCGTTGAAGCCGTACTGATAGTCGAATCCACGCGCCAAGGGGACCTGCTTACGGGACACACCGAGGTGCCACTTTCCGATTAGGGCGGTCGCGTAGCCATACTTCTTCATCATGTCCGCGAGGGTGATCTCGGTGGGCGGAACGCCTTGCTTGTGTGCCTGCCACTCGGACGGGAACGACGGCTTCGCCTTCACGACGAACTCACCGGTGTCGACGATCCAGCGACCGGAGATGTATTCGACCCAGTTCGTCGGGTAGTGCTCCATGACCTGGGTCTCGAAGCCGTAGCGATTCTGGACGCGGCCGGTCATGATGCCGGCGCGAGACGGCGCGCACGTGGGCGCGGTGACGTAACCCTCTTGAAACACAACGCCGTCCGCGCCAATCCGATCGATGTTCGGCGTGGCGATATGCTCGGCACCGTATGCGGAGACCTCGTACTTCCCGAGGTCGTCGGCCAGCAAGATGATCACGTTGGGCGGACGCTTCGGTCTCTTGACGGCGATGGGAGACTTCATGAAAGCCGACTTGCCAGCGGCCATCGTCTTGTCGGTCTTGATCCGCCACTTCGCGCGCGTGATGGAACAACTTGCTAGCAACACTCCGATGCCTACGACGAGCATCGCCCTGAGAAATCGCCTGTCTCCGAACATTCCCACCCAGCCTGAGTGGTACCGGCGAGGCTGGGAATCGCGCAAGAAAGCCGCAGAACGCGCCGTTGGGTGGCGTCAGTCTCCGGTGATCGAGCCGAAGTCCCGCATCCTCTTGATTAGGTGGGCCCGGGTCTGGACCCCGAGCTTTCGCATTGCGGAGCTCATCAGGGTGGACACCCGCCCTGTCGACAGGCCGAGTTGATACGCGATCAACTTGTTCGTCTGCCCGGTCAGCGCATAGGCGACGACCTGAACCTCCCGCTCGGAAAGGCCGCGAGGGTCGCTGACGTCCGGCGCATTCGGAAGCCCGAGGACGAAACGGCGTCCGTCCGAATCGAACCAATCCACGGTGGACCAACGACCCCGGACGAGCGCGGTCCATAACTCCAGCGCTCTTTGAGGGTCACTCTCACGCATCTCGCCTCGGGAGCGATCTAGCTGGAGCGCCGCATCGCGCAGCGCGGCGCGGGCATTTGTGGACTTGGCAGGCCCGGCGGCTTCGGTGACCTTGAAGCCGCTTGGATCGATGACTACCTCGGCACCGAGAGGAAGCTCGGTTGAAGTTGGTAGTGAGGCTTCGGACAGCGCCCGCCTGAGCCTGTTCCCTGCTCCGAAGTGTGCGGCTAGCATCTGCAGACGCTCCCGGGTTTTCTCGTTCAGGCTCGTGACTTTGCGAAGCGGAGCGATCACGTAGACGCCCTGTCCGCTCGGATCGAAAGCCGACATCCCGAGCCCGTCGTTCGCGAAGTCGAAATGATCGAGGACGAAGCGGAACGACTCGATGTTGTCACCAGCGGCCTCGCTCAGCGTTTGCGGCATCGACGGGCGACTCAGACTCCAGAGGACCTCCGCTGGGATTCGACTCTCGAGGCGAACTACGCGGTCAGCCAGGTCCTCCAAACCCGTATCGGCGTGCAACTGCTGAATGACGAGACGCCCCGGTTGGGGTGGTCGGAAGCACGTGAACGCGAAGACACCGAGACCTCGATCGAGAACTGGAGCGCCCGCAGCGAGGAGCCTGGAGAGCCACTCATCGTCGTCGGCTTGGAGGTCGTATGCGGCCTCCGCAAAATCGATCAGCGCTGAGCCGGCCGCTTCCATCCCCCCCAATAGACGGTGAAACGTCGCCCGCGTCCATAAGTAATTCTTCACACTCGAGGGGTCGATCTCAGGCCGCCGAGAGGGCAGCGCCGTACGCCCCCATGAGCTGGGGCGCACCGGGCAAGAGCAGCTCTTGGCCCGTGGCCTCGGCGATCATCCTACGAACGGCTTCGTTCTTCGCAACACCGCCTGACAGCATGAGCGGAGCGACGATGCCCACGTTTCGGACCATCGAAACCACCCGACCGACGAGAGAGCGGTGCAAGCCGCGCAAGATCGAATCCGGCTCAGAGCCGCGGGCGATCAGCGAAATGATCTCAGATTCGGCGAAGACCGTGCAGGTGCTACTGATCGCCTCCTCGTCGCTCGTCGAAAGCGCCCGGTCACCGAGGTCCGTCACGGGCACTCCTAGACGAGCCGCGGTGTACTCCAAGAAGCGGCCGGTCCCCGCGGCGCACTTGTCGTTCATCATGAAGTCGACCGGCCGACCGTCGTCGCCGACTTGAATGACTTTGCTGTCTTGCCCACCGATGTCGATCAATGTTCCCGCGCTTCCGATATCGCGGAAGACGCCGCGTGCATGGCAGGTGATCTCGGTGAGATTGCGGGTCGCGTCTTTGATCAGCTTCCGGCCGTATCCAGTCGCGATCGTCGGGACCCCCGCTTGCACTTCATGTTTCGCGCGAATCTCATCCAACATTCGCCGCGCCTGAACTTCGACGCGGGGCTCCGTCGGCTCGAGCAGCGATCCCAAGATTTCCCCGTGCCCGTCGACCGCGACGATCTTGCAGGTCGTGGAACCGGCGTCGATTCCGATCGCTGCAACCTCGCTCACCCTCGCGCCTCCATCATTTCGACGAAGGCTTCGAGGCGGTTGCTTCCCTGCTCGTCCGAGTAGTCGCGAGGATCGTTGTGATCGGCCTCGAGCAGAAGCGCCGGGACGCCGAGCGTCTTCACGAGCCGGTCACGCTGATCGATTTGCCCGAGCGAATACGGCTTGCAGGAACGATCGGAGTGAAGGATCACCCCGTCGAGCTCGAAGTCATTCACCATCTTCTTCATCGATTGGAGTTTGTGACCCGTCGACCGGTTCAGGATCGGATGAAGGTAGACACGCGCCATCGAGTCGAGAGGCTGATCGGGGTCGATCATGGGGGCGAGCTCGCCCCAAGCATAGGTGTAGGTCGACGCGACCACGTTGACGCCGCGCTCTGCGAGCCAATTCGAGAAGTCGCCGATCTTGAACCAGATGGGAAGGTTGTCCCAGAGCACGCGGTAGCGTTCTTCCTTGATGGCTCCGACGCCGCGCTCGATGCGTTCGTCGAGCTCGGCGACCAGTCGCTCATAGTAGGCTACAGTCGCTGCTTCACCGCGCAGGTCGACGATGGGGCCCATGTGGATGAATCCGTCGAACGCGGTCATGGGCGCAGGCCGACGCTGTGAGCGATTGAGCACCTCTAGCCAGAGCTCTGCGCCGCGACGCGCGTGTGTCATGACCTCCTGAAAGCGCTTCGGCTGGAGCGTCTTCCCCGCGATCTCTTCGGCGACGCAAATCATGTCCTCGATCTGGCGCTTCACGTACGCGATTTCGTGGTCCTGGGCCTCGTCGTAGAGGAACGGCGTGTCGATGAGCACGAGGGGACACTCGAAGTAGTCCGCCAGGACGCGATACCAGTGCAGGACGGTCTGACAGATGTTGGTGCAGCAAACGAGCATGTCCGGACGCGGCAGTCGCCCCGCAGGTGTCTTTCCCGAGATCATCGCGCCGATGTCGGTTCGTGCGTAAGAGCAGATATCGCGCGACCAACCGGCATGCTCCGCTTCCTCCGCAATGCTCTGGGCCTTTCGGCGCACGCCGCAGAGGGCGGCGTGGTTCTCCGGATAGACGAGGAAGTAACCGAGCGCCTGGAGCGGCTCAGTTGGTGCGCCACTAGTCACCCATGCGACCTTGCGAACACCGGCTGCATACCGGCCTTCTAGGTAGTGGCGACTCATGATTTCTTTCATGTGCACCACCGAGCGCAAGGGCGGATTGAGCGGGCTACCAGGCCGCTGCTTCCGCCGGGCGATCTTCCACTGGTCGCGCCAACGTTGAACTCGAAGCGCTGTCTTCCCGACGAGCTCGTAGTTGACGAAATGCTCGAGCCTGTTCGACTCCACGTAGTGAGGAAGAGCTTCGGACCTAGTCATGACAGCGTCTCCACGAAGGCTTCGATACGGGACATGGTCTGGTGGGGAAGGTTCTCGCCCATCTCGAACTCGACGTGAAGGACCGGGAAGCCGGCCGCGCTGAGGTGTTTGCGCAACAGCGGCACGTCGAAGAGCTCGGGCTCGCAGAATTTCGGGTCATAGATGAGGAGGCCGAGTGCCCCTGACGCGCGCATGCGAGTTTGGAGAGCGTCGACGCGGTGCTGTATGGGTGTGCCGACCGTCGGGTCGGGCGGTGAGCCCTGCAGCCGGCTCGCGGATCGCTCGAAGGGGTCTTCTTCGCCCGACAGCGAATAGACGCGTCGGAAGCCACAGGCCAAATCGTCACCCGCAACGTGCGCTCCCATCTCGTGAATCCGATCGAAGAGCTCGAGCGGCTCGGCGACGATACCCGAAATCATGAGGCCGACCCCGCCGTGCAGCGGGGCGCCTTCGGGCAGAGCGGAAACCCGCTCGCAGAATTGCTCTGCGGTCAGGTACTCGCGCGAACGGACGACGGTGTAGAATTCACGATCGGAGATCGCGATCCGCGACTGTCGATGGTAGAG
>JBLYYU010000037.1:0-7886 GCA_048550275.1 Polyangiales bacterium | reverse complement strand
CCTACTGCGGCATCCGTGAAGACCTCACGACCTGTGATGCCATGCGCGCGTTTCAGACAAGTGACCGATGCGAAACCGAGGAAGACGAGGAGTGTCCGGACGGCGGAGTCTGCCGCGAGATCACCGAGTTCTTCATCACACTGTGGCGATGCACCTACCTCTGCGATGAAGACGAGGAGTGTTCGAGCAGCTTCGGCGAGCCAGACTGCAACGACTACTGCGGCGGCGAACGCGACCGGTGATTCCAATCTGCTCGGCGTGACGGAACCCGCGTTGCCGCAGAGCTAGCTTCGGCGACGGCGACGGCCCGCCGCTGCGAACCGGCCGAACACGCCGGCCAAAACCAGGAAGAGAAGGCTCGACGTGGCATTCGTGTCGTTGCCCGGCGCGACACGGTTGCTGCAGTCGCGGCCCGGCGTCTCGATGTTGAAGACCCCAGGATACGAATCGTCGCCGTCGAGCTTGGAGTCGCCGTCACGGTTGAGACCCATTCGCGTGCCCGCGCCTGGCGGCACGCAGGTGAACGTGAGCGGCTCGCCCGGCACCACCAAAGCCTCGAGCTGGACGCGGTCCAACGACGGCTCGCCGACCGTGTCCGGATCGAACAAATCTGTCGTTCGGTCATAGAGCCAGCCCCGCTGCTCGCCGCCGATGACGCCCTTGACGACCAGGTCGCACTCGTGCGCGGCAATCGCAGAGCCCCCCAGGTCTGCAGGTGGCAACGTGAATGACGCCTCGGCGCGCTGGATGAGTAGTGTGATCCGATCGTCGATGTCAGTGCCGCTCGAGTCGCTCAGCGTCGCCTGTTGGCCGACGATCGGCGCGAGATCGGTGTCGAACGCCATCATGAACGCCGTCAGCTGATCGACGCCGCCGCCCGGCGTCGTGGTAAGCGGGTTGACGGGGTTGCCACTGGTGAACGCCGCCGCCGAAAGGAAGTCGCGCACTCGCGACACACTTCCGTCGTGGAGGTATCCGGTTCCACGCACTTGGTCGCCCATGTCGGTGCCCGACGCATTCGGGAAGAACGGAGACTGCGCCATCCCGAACATGCCGACCTTTTGATAGAGGTTACGGAGGTGAGGCACCTTGAACTCCATCTCTTCGCCCTCGAAGGTGGAGCCTCCGCCCGTTCCAAAGAAGCCCTTCGTGCGGTCGAGCTCGTGACAGCCGTTGCAGTCAGAGACGATATCGGTCGCCGGCGCCGTGTAGAGCACCTCGCCGGCCGCCTGCTCGCTATCGAGGGTGTTGTCGAGCGCGCGAATCGGATTCGGCGGGTACGTGAGCTGAAGCGCGAAGTCGGCAAAGGCCTCGATGTCAGTGGAGAGCAGCTGCCCGGCGGGGATCGAGTCGTTGGGATCCTCGTCGAAGACGCGCCCGAGCAAGCCAGGAAACGCTTCGTTGAATGCGACGAAAGCGGCCTTCGAGTCCTCCGCATCCCCGCCACTCGCAGCGCCGGTGCGGTCGCCACGCCAGTGCATGGGCCCGGCATGCTTCATCCCGCGAAGGCTCTGCGTAGTCATCGGCCCCTTCAGCGAATCAAATGGCTCGAGGTTGTTGACGTTGTTGTTTCCCGCAACGGCTGGTGGCACGAAATTCGGATTGTCGAACGCAGCCGCGTCCGGGTTACCGAGGTCCCACGCGAGGTCGTCCATGTCGCCAAAGATGTGGCAGCTGCTGCACGACGCCTCGCCGTTCGCAGAGGTGAGCCGCGCGTCGTACAGGAACTTGCGGCCGTCTCGAATCGAGTTGTCCTCGGGGCTGAAGAACCCGCGGCTCTGCACCAGCCCGTTGTCGGTGGTGTCGAACACATAGAAAAACTCACGGGTCGCGACGTAGAGACGATTGTTGGCATCGTCGAGAAACAGTCCGGTGGGGCGCTGGCCGATGGGGATCTGAGTCACGGTCGTCACGGGATCAAAGGTGTCGTTCTTGAGCGCCGCGGTATCGTAGATCGCGACCGCTTTGGAGCCGAACGCCGCCATGTAGAGCGTGCTTCCATCGTCGCTGAGCGCCATCGCAAGCGGCGTCGCGACGCTCGCAAGCCTCACCGACGGCGCTGGGTCGTGGTCGCTGTAGTCGATGTGCTTGTTGAGGTGGCGCGGCAGCACCGCGAACTCAGTCTCGGTCGTGCCGCCGATGTCGCCCGACGCATCGAGAACCGTGATGCGTGACTTGGCGAGGTTGCCCAGCACAGAAGCGGGATCGCCGGAAGGTTTCGGCCCGATGATGTTCACGTAGTCGCCCTCGCCCTCGAACCGCACGCGGTTGTTCGCGTCGGTGTTCGTGACGTACACATCGCCGTTGGGGGCCACGAGCATGTTGAAAAGGATTGTGCCGACCCCGGACACACTGCCGAGCTCGGTGGGCGTGGCGGCATTCGCGTCGATCTCGAACACGTCGTAGTCGGGAAGGTCGAACTTCACGGCGTTGTTCCAGTTGTTCCCCATCTCGTCTTCCCAGTTGCCCGTGGCACCGTTCTTGCCGACGATGACACCGGTCTCACGACGCTCACAGCTCCCAAACTGGCAGTCGCCGTCGTTGTTGCAGGTCCGTCCGGCCGGGACGTTGTTGCACGTGCCGCCGCTACAGGTCCCGCTGCAGCTGTTGTCGATGCACGGCACGCTGATGTCGCCGTCGCAGTAGCCGACTCTCGGCTCGGGACGCCCCGCCGGGTAGATCGTCCCCATCACGTTGCAGTTGGTTGCGCCGTCGTCGCAGACGAGCCCTTCGCTCAGGGGCACCGTTTGGTTGCCCGAGCGATAGACGGCAGCGTAGACGCGCGAACCGTCCGGACTCGCCGCAAGCGCCCGCGGGCGGTCGCCGAAAAGCTGGACGACGTGCTCCTGCGCACCGGTAAGCGACGACCCGAAGCCCCGATCGCAGGTCTCGCCGCCAGGGCAATCCGCGTCGACGCTGCAGTCCGTAGTGGTCGTGACCGAGCAGGCGCCGCTGCCGTCGAACACCCAGACGTCCGCGCGGGGCTCGCCCGCGGTGGCGAAGTTGCCGTCCGGATAGTCGGTGTTCTGTCCGCGGTGCGCCGTCGTGATGAACGCGCGGTCGCCGCCGGGCCCTGCGAAGACGATGTCGCGCGGCTCGTCGCCCACGAGCAATGTGCGGATCACGCGCGGCGGGCTCTGCGACAGGTTGATCACGCTAACGCTGTCCGAAAGATGGTTGACGACCCAAACCTCGTCGTTGGTTCGCGCGGCCACGGCCACCGGCTCGAGCCCAACCGGGACGGCGGTTTCAACCGAAAACGGGTCGGCCACCGTGTCGCGGACGTAGACCTCCAGGTACCCGTCCGGGGTGTTCGTCACGAACAGCCGCAACTTGTCGGGCGAAAGCGCGATCGGCCGCACGGGATCCGATTCGAAGAGCCAGTAGTCGGGCTGCGCCTCCACGCGAGGAGCGAACGCGCCGGAAAAGACTAACGAAATGAGAAGAAAACCACAGGTGTTGAGGCGCATAGGACCACTCCTCGGAGGTTCCGACGCCTGCATGGGGCCGGGTCCTCCGCGATACGGGTGCGGGACCGTCCGATACTGCAATCGTTCGCCGCTTTGTGCAAACCCGTCTTGCAAACCGCAACAGCACACCGACGGCGCGGCCTCGGCGTGAAGAAGCTTGGCTCGAGTCGAGCGAATTTCAGCCTGAATTACTGATTCCTTCACCCGGCGGCGCCTGTCATGCAGCTTGGCCGAGTGCGATACGCAACGACGGTCTCCGTTGTCGTCCCGTTCCTCTTCGCCTTACGATTCGCCACGCGACATAACATCTAGTTCTGCGAAACTCGGCTCTGGACTGGGGGCCAATGGGCTAAGAGACTGGCACGCAAAGGTGCTCGGGGCGCCATGCCCGCATCGCCAAGGTACAGAAAGGCCGCAGCCGCAACGGGCGCGTTTCGCGCTTTCGACACACCGCTTCAGAAAACACAAATGGCGCAGAATCCGATTCTGCGCCATTTGCTCGCCGCCGCTTTGTAGGCACGGGCGGTTTCGAACCGCCGACCCCTACCGTGTCAAGGTAGTGCTCTCCCGCTGAGCTACGTGCCTGCTCGTCAAATCCGTCAACGACGGAAGCGGCGTCTTAACCCTGACCCTCAGGGGTGTCAAGAAGGGCTGCGCCTTTGCTTATTGATTGTCGCGCTGATAAGCCCAGCGTTCGATGAGCGCCGATCCTTCCAGCGAAAAGGAACCCAGCGGGCTTCGGCCTCTGCCGTCGGTCGGCATGGCGCTGCTCCCCGACGAGCTCAGGGCCCGCCGCGCGCGGCGTCTCGTCCTCGGCGCCATCGTCGGCTCGCTGCTTCTCGCGGGTCTCCTCTTCTGGGTCGCGAGAAGCGTCATCCCGCAGACCTGGGCCTGGGTCGAAGGCGCGCTCGGGAAGCAGGACGCCAAGCTCGCCGCGGACCTTGGGATCCCCGAAGGCCTCGCCGCCCCCGATGCGGACGCCGGCATCCTCGAAGGTCTCAGCGAAGAGGAAGAGCTCGCCCTGTCGCGGTCGCGCCCCAACGCCCGCTACGAGACCCCGTTCGGCGGCGTGCCGAGCTTTCGCGGCGCGCTCTTGAACGCCGGGCTCGAAGCCGACGAGTGCAACGCCATCGAGCAGGCGCTCCAGCACATCGTGGATTTCCGGCGATGCCGCCCCGAGCACAAGCTAATCGTCGAGCGCGACGAGAACGCCGAGCTTGAGCGCTTCGAGTACCACCCATCGGCAACCGAGTTCGTCGAGGTCACTCGGGGCGAAGACGGCGCGTACCGGGCAGAGCAAATCCGCGTGAAGGTCGAACGAACGCCGGTCGCCCGGGCGAGCTCGGTTCAGATTTCGATCGGCGACGGCCTGATGGATATCGGGCTCCCCGCCGGCTTGGCGACCTTCTTTGTCGAGGCGTTCGAAGGCCAAATCAACTTCGCGGTTCAAGCGCGAAAAGGCGATGTCTTTCGAATCGTGGTCGACGAGGAACGCGTGGACGGCGATTTCCTTCGCTACGGCCGAGTGCACGCGCTCGAATACGACGGGCAACGCACCGGCAAAGTCCAGGCATTTTTCTACGAAACGGGCAACGCGACAGGGCAGTTCTACGACGAAAGCGGCCGGGCCATGCAAGGCGGCTGGCTGCGCACCCCGCTCCGCTACGACCGGCTCTCGTCGAAGTTCAACCCACGGCGCTTTCATCCGATCCTAAAGCGCACCGTCCCACACCTGGGCGTGGACTACGCGGCATCGACCGGCACTCCGGTTTGGGCCGCCGCCGAAGGACGGGTCACCTTCGCCGGGCGCAAGGGGCCGAACGGAAACCTGGTGGTGATTCGGCACAGCGGCGGCTTCGACACCGCGTACGCCCATCTGCATCGCATCAAGGGCGGCCTTCGCCCGGGCACCTACGTGAAGCAGCGCGAGCTCATCGGCTTCGTCGGCTCGACGGGCCGCTCTACCGGGCCGCACCTTCACTTCGGGCTCAAGAAGTACAGCCGCTTCATCGACCCCCTCACCGAGCTCAACGGTCCGGGACTGCGCATGGCCTCGCGCGAGCTGCCGGCCTACAAGGACGCCGTCGCGGATTGGAAGCAGCAGCTCGAGGGTATCGAGGACGCACCGCCGCTCGTCGCGGGCGCGGACGAACCACTCGTCGAACAAGTCGACGAAATCATGGACTGAGCTTTGAACCGCTCCGTCGCGCTCGAACGCTCGTTGCTCGCGGCGGTTCCGCTGCTGGCCGCGTGGGGCATTTGGTCGTTCGGCGTTTGGGACCCTTCGGAGCTCGCAGTGGCAAACGCGGCGCGGGCGCTCGGCGAGGCCGGAGCCGCATCGTCCGCACACGTTTCCTTGTCGACCCGACTCATCGCGGCGTCGTTCGCGCTCTTCGGCGTTCACGAATGGGCGGGTCGAATCCCCGGCGTGCTCGCCGCCTGTCTCAGCGCCGGCCTGACCTTCGTCCTGCTTAGAGGGACCCGGAGCCGCCGGGCCGCCGTGGCCGCCGTGGCGGTCTTGGCATCGACGCCTTTGTTTCTGCTCAACGCGCGTCTGATGATGGGCGACGCGCTCGGAGTCTTTGCACAGGCAGCCGTCGGGGTCGCCGCCTTCGGGGTCTCGCTGCCCCAGGCTTCGTCTCGACGCACCCTCGTCGCCTACCTATTTCTCGCCTTGGGCCTGCTCCTGAGCACGGGCGCGAGCGGAGTCTTGCTTGGACCTCTGCCGCCGCTCCTCGCGGTGACCGTGGCGACGATGCTCTCCGACGACGACGGGAGCGGGAACCGAACGGCGCGCTGGCTCCTGCCGCTCGCCGGCGCTGTCCTCACGGTCGGCGTCGTGGGCGCCGTAGCCGCCGACGACCCCGCGTTCAGCTATTGGCTCGGAGGCGGCACCGTCGGAGGGAACCCATCGGACTTCGACGCGGCGCTCGAGCTGGTCTTTCACGGCTTTGCGCCTTGGAGCGCCGCCCTCCCCGTCGCCCTCGTCTGGGCGCTCGCCCCACGAACCGGCCGCGACGCCACGACCCAGCGACTGGCATGGGCACTCGCCCTCTGGGCCGCGTTCGGGTTCGTCTCCTGGACGGTGTTCGCGTCTCGGTACGGCCTGCCGCCCTACCTGGCCACGGTTCCGCTCGCCGGCCTGGTCGGCATATGGCTCGCCGAGGTCTCGGAAACACCAAGCGCCCGTTGGGCTGCTGCGGTCGTCGTGGCGCTCTCGTTCGGCCTTCTGATTCGCGACTACGCCTTGTACCCGGAAAGCCCGCTGCGCGCCCTGGCGGTCGACGCGCTCGAAGTTCCGGACGTCTACAACCCCGCTGCAGCCTGGGCCGCCGTCCTTTCCTTCGCCGCACTGCTCCTCTGCCTGACGCTGGTAAGCCACGGGCGAATCGTGCGCCCCGTCGCCGCGCGCACAGTCGACTGGCTTCGCGCGCGTTGGGCCGCTGGGTTCGCCGCGCGCGCCTGGCTCTCGATCGCAGCGGTCCTTCTTGCCGCTTGCGTCCTATTCGGCGCGCTCTGCTTCATCGCCGAGCTCCCGCTTCCCTCGCTCACGCGCCGACTCGGCCGCGCCTCATTCTTCGTTCCGTTCGTGCTGGCCGCATTGGTCTTCGGGCTTCCATGGCTGCGCTATGCGTACGGCCGGCTCGGCGCGCATCGTCTATTCCCGGCGCTCGGTGCGGGCCTCTTGGTCGGAGTCTTCCTGACCCTGTCGTTCCAACCCGCACTCAGCCGGCACTTCTCCCCGAAGCCGGTCTACGAGGTCTATTCCGAGCTGAGCGAAGGCCGTTCGGAACCGCTCGCCGCGTACCAGCTACCGTCGGCGGCCGCCCGTTACTACACCGACGCGCCCATCGAGGAAGTCACAAAGCGCGTCGAGCTCCTCGATTTCCTCTTGGAGGGTGGGCAACGTTGGGCCGTCGTGCCGGCTCGCGTCTTTCCGGGCCTGAACCGCGCGTACCGCAAACGGACCGGGGAGCACCTGTTCGTCGCCGATGCCTCGAGCGCGCGCTTGCTCTTGCTGGCCGCGGAGCGGGTTGAAGGACGGGACAACCAGAGCTTCATCGCACGGGCGGTGCTCGCAGAGGCCCCTGCCCCCGAACACCGGGTAGGCGCCCGCTTCGAGGAGTCGGTCGAGCTCATCGGGTACGACCTCGACCTGCCATCGGAGGATTCGGTCGGCCCCGGACAGCGCTTCACCGTCACCTGGTACTGGCGAGTCATCGAGGCACCACCCCCCGGCTACGAGGTCTTCGTTCACATCGATGGGTTCGGGAAGCGAATCAACGGCGACCACGTGCCCGTCGGCGGACGGTATCCCACCAAGCTCTGGGAACCGGGCGACTGGATTGCCGACACACAGGAGCTCACCGTTCCCGCGAACTTCGCTGCGGGCGACTACATCATGCACGTCGGCTT
>JBLYYU010000036.1:0-2650 GCA_048550275.1 Polyangiales bacterium | reverse complement strand
TGGCGAGCTTCTCTTCGCTCAAGACTTCGCCCGTTTCGCGCATGCGCTCGAGCCGTGGCTTCAGTCTCTCGGGGAGCGAGTCTTCGTCACCGTTCATGGCAGCGAGAAACAATCGCTTCTCCGCCGTGGCGGTTCGAAGCTCGAGAAGCTTTGTCGCCCTGGCGCGCAGCTCAGAGAAGCTCGGGAGATGCGGCTGGGCCGCCTGGACCGCGTCCGCTCTCTCGGTGCAGCCCCCAAGGAAAACAGGGGCTAAAAACGTCGCGACGGCCAGAAGGCGGGCGCTGATGACAGCCGATCGGAAGGCGCGCTGCATGGGGCTAACAGTAGTCGACGCGGCAGACATGCCCAACTAAAGTTGCCGCGATGGCGCTCATCGAATTCCAAGGGGTGAAGAAAGCGTTCGGCCGAAAGGTCGTGTACCGCGACCTCAACCTCGAGATCAACGAGCGCGAAGTCCTCACGATCATCGGCGGGTCCGGGCAGGGCAAGAGCGTGATGCTGAAGATGCTGATCGGGCTCCTGCAGATCGACGGAGGGTCTATCTCGTTCGACGAGCAGGAGATTTCCGGATTCAGCGAGACGGAGTACGCCCCTGTACGGCGAAGGGTTGCAATGCTCTTCCAGGCGAGCGCGCTCTTCGACTCGCTGAACACGAAAGAGAACGTTGCCTATGGGCTCCGCGAGCAACTAGACATGAGCGAGAAGCAAATCTCGGAACGCGTGCGCGAGTCGCTCACCTACGTAGGCTTGCCGGGCACCGAGGAGACTTGGCCCGCCGACCTCTCCGCCGGGATGAAGAAGCGGGTCTCGCTTGCCCGGGCATTGGCGATCCGCCCCGAGGTACTGCTCTACGACGAGCCGACCACCGGGCTCGACCCGATCAACGTCACCCGAATCGCCGACCTGATTCAATACCTGAACGAGACGCTGGACGTGACCTCCGTGGTCGTGACACACGACATGGACACCGCCTTGGCGATCAGCGACCGAATCGCCATGATCCACGAGGGCTTCGTGATCTTCTCCGGCACCCCTGCCGAGCTCGAGGCCTCGGACAACCCCCGGGTGCGGGACTTCATCGAGGGCAACGCTCCGGTCGACGAGGACACCGAAACTCTGCTAAGGAGTGCGGGGTAAGGGGCTTCGCTGGGCAACGAATGAAGACGACAGCCGGTACTCGCCTTCGTGTTGGCATTTTCGTGTTGGTCGCCTTGGTGATCGGCGCGAGCATTGCGTTCGCGATCGGCGCCCAAGAGAACGTGTTCTCTCCGAAGACGACCTACTACGCCATCTTCGACGACGTTGGTGGACTCCAGAAGGGCAATACGGTGCGAGTTGCCGGCGTCAACGTCGGCTCGGTCACCGAAGTCACCATCGGGGAGTCCGGCAGTATTGAGGTGTACTTCCGCGTGATCGACGACGCGACGCACCTGATCCGGGGTGAGATGGGCGCCGCGACGGTTGGCGAAGGACCGAAGCCCAGCTTTGCGGCGATCGGCAGCAAGGGCCTCCTCGGCGACCGAATCATCGAAATCGGCGTCGGCTCTGATGAGTTCCCCATATGGGATCCCGACGAAGCGATACCCGTCGCAGTCGGCGGCGGCATCATGGCGCTAGCAGAACGAACTCTGGTCGAGGCTGAAGGCACTGCGCACAACCTCAGACTCGCGACCGACCCATTTTCCGATCAGGAGTTCTCGAACGACCTGAAGGAGACCGCGCGGAACCTCGCAAAGGCCAGCGGCATGATCGCGAGCGGCGATGGGACGATCGGGCGGCTCATGCACGATGCAGACCTCGGCCGCGACGTGAAGGGCGCCGTGAAGGAGCTCCGCGCGGCCGGCAAGCAGGTCGCCGCGCTCGGCAAGAACCTGAACAAGATCACCGAGGACATCCAGACCAACGACGGCACCGCCCACGCTCTGATCTACGGTAGCGAGGGGAGCGACGCGATTCGCAACATTCGCGACACGTTCGCCCAGCTCAACACAATTCTCACCGACGTCCGCGAAGGCGACGGCGCGGTCAATCAGTTGATCTATGGAGAGCTCGGCGACTCCTTCATGGACAACCTCCAGAACGCCAGCGACGACATCGCCTTCCTCACCAAGGAGGCGCGCGAAGGCAAAGGCACGGTTGGCGCCTTGCTGACTGACCCTTCGATCTACGAAGACATCAAGCGCTTGGTGGGCGACCTCGAGCGCAACGACATCCTTCGAGCGCTCGTGCGTTACTCGATTCGACGCGACGAGGCCCGGGAGCCCACCGAAGTGACCGCAGAGTAGAGCCATGCGGGCGTATCTCGATCTCTTGCGCAAAGTGCTCGACGACGGCGTCCAGCGCGACGACCGGACCGGCACCGGGACCCGGAGCCTCTTCGGCTACCAAATGCGCGTCGATCTGCGCGACGGCTTTCCGCTACTCACCACGAAAAAGGTCCACCTCAAGTCGATCATCCACGAGCTTCTCTGGTTCGTCCGCGGGCAGACCAACGTGAGTCACCTTCAAGAGGTCGGCGTGTCGATTTGGGACGAGTGGGCCACCGCGGAGCAGACCGCTCGCTTCGGCCGTAAAGAAGGCGACCTCGGCCCGGTGTACGGCCACCAGTGGCGCAATTTCGGCGCGACCGAACTCGAGGACGGCAGCTACG
>JBLYYU010000035.1:0-2865 GCA_048550275.1 Polyangiales bacterium | reverse complement strand
TCGTCGTCCTCGTCGTCCTCGTCGTATTCGTCGTCCTCGTCGTCCTCCGCGGCGGCGGCGGCTTCCGCAGCGGCGATGGCCGCTTCTTCCTGGGCGAGCAGCTCTTGTTCGGCTTCCTCCATCGCTTCGGCCGCCGCAAGCTCCGCAGCCGCGATGTCGATCGACTCGCCGGTCTTCTCTTCGAAGAGGGCCTTGTGCTCGTCACTCAGGTCGCTGAACTCCTGAAGTGTCGGGAGCTCCTTCAGGCTGCTCAGGCCGAAGAACTCGAGGAAATGGGGTGTGGTCCCGTACACGAGCGGCCTGCCGGGCTCGTCTTTGCGACCGAGAATTTTCACGAGGCCGCGGTCGGCGAGCATCTTGAGCGAGGAGCCCGAGTCGACCCCGCGGACGTCATCCACCTCGGGCCGGGTGAGCGGCTGGCGGTAGGCTACGATGGCGAGCGTCTCGAGTTGAGCCCTCGTCAGACGAATCGGCTTTGGCGCCACCAGCGTCTTCACGAAGTCCGCACTTTGGCGTGCCGAGCGGAACTGGTACCCGCCGGCAACGTAGTAGAGATGCACGCCCCGGCCCGCGTACTCAGCGACGAGCTCGTCGAGAAGCGGCTGAACTTCAGCGATCGTGGCTCGTGCCGCGCGCGCCAGCCGTTTTGCAGTCACCGGCGCCGACGAGACGAAGATCAAGCTCTCGAGGACGTTCTTGAGCGACTCGCCGCTTGGTGCGATAGGCGCCCCCGCCCCGTTCTCCGAAGCCCCGTTGTCCGTTTGCGCGCTTTGTTGGGTCATGGCTCTCGTTCGTCCTCATTCCATGAATAGGCGCCGGCGGATCCTGCCGGCACGACCGCGGATTCCCGTCGATCCTCGAGCACTTCCTGCGCCTCGGTCGCGATGCTGTAGTCGATCGGCTCGTCGACCTGGTCGCTGGTCGGCTGCTCCAAGTCAGCGGGTGCGAGCGCTTCGCCAGATTCGTCGATCAGCTTGTACTCGAGGTAGATCGGCTCTTCGTGGTCGGTCTGATAGATGCTCGCCAGCCGCATCTTCGCCATCTCGAGCAGCGCGAGGAACGTGACGACCAAATCGTACGAAGTGCTCACGTCTTCGAAGAGCTCGTCGAAACGGCAACGGCGACGTTCACGAAGCATGTCCACCAGGTCGCCGATGCGCTCCTGAATGGAAATCCGGTCGGCGTCGATTTCGAGAGCGATGCTGGCGTTGACGCGTTCGGCGATCTTCTTGAGCGCGTCCAGCAGCTTGAAGACGCTCACCTCTTTGAGGGGTGGAGGCCCGTCGCTTTGCGGCGGCGGCGCCCCGCGCATGAACACGTCGCGGCCGGCGATCGCTCGGTCTCCCAGATCTGAAGCGACGGTCTTGTACTTCTGATACTCGAGCAAGCGCCGGATCAGCTCGGCCCTGGGGTCGAGCTCGTCGATTTCGTCGTCGTCCTGGTCCTCGGGCGGACGCGGCAGCAGCATCTTGCTCTTGATGTGCGCCAGGGTCGCCGCCATCACCAAGTACTCCGAGGCGATGTCGAGGTTGAGCTCCCCCATCAAGCCCAGGTATTCCAAGTACTTATCGGTGATGAACGAGATCGGCAGATCGAGGATGTCGAGCTCGTGCTTGCGGATAAGATGCAGGAGCAGGTCGAGAGGTCCCTCGAAATTCGGCAGCTCGATCCGGAAGCTCGGATCCAGCGCCTCTGGCGCCCCAGGGGCTTCAGACGCCTGCATTGGGCTGGGCTCGTTCATCGCTGTGGAACCATGCGCTGGTACTCTGCCCAGTGTCAATTGCTACGGGCTTCGTTCAGGGCTTCCATCACCGCGTCGACGTGGCCCTTCACTTTCACCTTGGGGAAGTGCTTGATGACTTTCCCATCCGGCCCGATCAGCACGGTCGAACGGATGATGCCCATCGACTTCTTGCCGTAGAGGTTCTTCTCGCCCCAGGCGTCGTACTTCTCGAGCATCTTCCCGTCCGGGTCGCTGAGA
The DNA here is from genome assembly GCA_048550275.1 of Polyangiales bacterium. GTDB lineage: Bacteria > Myxococcota_A > Polyangia > Polyangiales > Houyiibacteriaceae > SG8-38. Next base: position 884 of record JBLYYU010000035.1, on the reverse strand, counting down.
AGTGCGAACTTGAGCTTGTATTTGTCAGCGAACTTACAATGGGATTCGATCGAATCCTTGCTTACGCCCAGCACGACCGCGTCGCGCGCCTTGATCTTCCGAAGCGCCTCGTTGAAATCGTTTGCTTCGGTCGTGCAGCCCGGCGTGTTGTCGCGCGGGTAGAAGTAGACGATGACGTACTTGCCGGCGAAGTCTTTGAGGGCCAGCTTGCCGCCCGTGGATGAGGGCAGATTGAACGCGGGAGCCTTGCGGCCTTCTTTGATCATGGAGAGGCCTGTATTGCCGGTTTGGGCCCGCTGTCAACGCCCGATAGCACTCACGAACTTGGAATCTTCACCGGACGCGCCCAAGATCGGATCATGAACCGCCGAACCCTCATCGTGGGCGACGTCCACGGCTGCCGAGAGGAGCTCGAGGACCTGCTCGAAGAGTCCGGCTGGGAAGAGGGGGATGACCTGGTTCTGGTCGGAGATTTGGTCGCCAAAGGACCGGATTCGCTAGGGGTTGTTCGACTGGCTCGAAAGCTGGGCGCCCGGGCGGTGCGTGGTAACCACGACCAGCACTGCCTGAAATGGTGGGACGCACGTCTGGCTGGAGAGCCCCTTCCCCGGCTCAGGGCGGCCCACCAACAGGTCGCGGACGAGCTCGAAGAGGAGGACTGGCGCTGGCTCGCTGCCTTGCCATTCTGGCTCGAGCTACCGGAGCACGACGCCCTCGTGGTCCATGCGGGCCTGGTCGCGGACCTGCCCCTGGAGGACCAGGACCCGTACGACTTGATGAACATGCGCAGCATCCTCGACGATGGAACCGCCTCGCGGAGCTACACCGAAGGCACGCCCTGGGCCTCGCTCTGGCCCGGTCCGCGATTGGTGGTTTTCGGCCAC
>JBLYYU010000034.1:0-5648 GCA_048550275.1 Polyangiales bacterium | reverse complement strand
TAGCCTCCCGCCCAATCGCTGTGCCGCGCATCGCGAGCCGTTCTCCTATGTTCATGGGGACTGGGCCCGAGGACACATGGGTTCCGCGCCCCTCCATACGGAGACATTCGAAACGCGTACATCCGTACGGTGCCGTCCAGAGAAGTGCACCACGTCCCCTCAAGACCGCAAGCGCGAGCCCGCAGGGCGAAGCCCGGCGCAAGTGCGCCGGCAAGGCAATGCGAAGCTATTGCCGCGCAGGGAGGACTACGGGTGGGGGTAGGCGCTCGTGTGGGGGTGGTGGGGTGGGACCAACATGCGCCGAAGGCGTCCGAGCGGGCGGTGCAACTAGACCTCGGTTGAACGCGCTGACGCCCGCGCACGCGCCGACGTCCGCAAGAACATTCACGCCGAATCGGCAACAGAGCTCGTACTCAGCGTTCGAGGCAGAAATCCGGGGGATCCGGCCAGTATGGTTCCGGGTCGCAAGGAGTGAAGCAGAAGAGGGCTTCCAAGACGAGCGGACACCCGGGGTAGGTGTACCAGTACCGCTCCCCTTGATAGGGATCGATGTAGCACTTCGCCTCTCTGACGTACTCGAGGTCTGCGCACGGTGCCATCAAACTGTACTCGCAACCGATCAGCCACTCATCGCCGTTCTCGTTCGTGGCGGTGGCCGGCCAGCAATCCGGTCCGCACAGCGCGTCGTACGCGTCTATTGGGCTCGTGCACGGAACCGGCTCGATGATCGGGCAGCTCCCTTCGAGACCGAGGGAGAGGGGATGTTCTCCGACGACCACCGGTTCGACCGGTGCCACCCCGTCGAGCTCCCCGCACGAACGGAGATGCTTCGGCGCCTGACTCGAGTCCGGATCCCCGCCACACGCACCGAGCGAAATCAAACAAGCAAGAGGGAAGACAAGCCCGCGCACAGACTCAGAAACTGGCAGCGCGCTCTAATGTGGTCAACCGGACACTGCCAGCGCCAGCGCCAGCGCCGTTGCCAGTGCCAGTGTCAGCGCCAGCGCCAGTGCCAGTGCCAGTGCCAGTGTCAGTGTCAGCGTCAGCGTCAGCGTCAGCGTCAGCGTCAGCGGGGCGGGCAGTAGATCGGCCAGTCGATGGGGGGCCAATACCGGTCAGGGTCACAGTGTGTCCAACACAAGAGCGCCTCGAAAATGATCGGGCAGCCCGGGGAGGTGTACCAGTACTCGTCTCCGTTGAAAGGGTCACGGAAGCACACTGTCTGCCGGACGTACTCGAGATCTCCGCACGGCATCATCAAGCTTTGCTCACAGCCAATCAGCCATTCGTCGCCGTTCTCGTTCGTGGCGGTGGCCGGCCGGCAGCCCGGTCCGCACAGGGCGTCGTACGCGTCTATTTGGCTCGTGCATGGGATGGGCTCGAAGGTCGGGCAGACTTGTTCGAGGCCAAGCGAGGGAGGATCTTCCTCAATCACAACCGGCTCAACGGGCTCCACCCCGTCGAGCTCCCCACACGCGCGAATCCTTGCGGGCGGCCCCTCAGACCCACCGTCATTGCAGCCGAGCGTCAGCAGGCTGAAGCAAGCAAGCACCAAGAGCAGAGCGCGCATCGACTTCCCATTCTGCGCCGCTCCGGCCCCCCAATCAATCCCGCTCCCGTTCCCCGCTACCCGCTCCCGGCCCCGGTCTCGGCCTCGGTCCCCCGGTCCCGGCCTCGGTCCCCCGGCCCCGGCCCCGGCCACCCGGTCCCGGCCTCGGTCCCCCGGTCCCCCGGTCCCCTACAGCAAATCGTCTTCAGCCTTGAGCTTCTTCTCCATGCGCCCGATCAACCCGCTCCAGCCTTCGTCCTTGATGACTCGACGAAACTGTCGCTTGTAGTTCTTCACGAGGCTCACTTCGTCGGTGAAGATGTCGAAGACCTTCCACTGGTCGTCGGCGGGGCTCATGCTGTAGTCGATGGTGACCGGAGGCTGGCGCTTCTTTTTCACCGACTTGGCCGATGACTTCACTTTGACGCCCGTCTCGATCGGCTCGGTGCCGACCCACTTCACTTTGTACTCGAGGGTGGACTCCATGTTGCGTTGGTACTGACGCTCGACGAGTTGGCGGAGCAAGCTCACAAACTGCTCGCGCTCCTTCGGCGAACGCTTGGCCCATTCCCGGTCGAGGGAGAGCTTGGCGAGCCGATCGTAGTCGAGGAATTCGCCGAGCAGCACGGTGAGCTCTTCGCCGCGCTCCGGGGTGTCGGGCTTTCGCAGAACCGCGCGCACTTTGTTGTGCTTGGTACGGATGAACGCCTCGGCCTTCGCTGCCTCTGCGTCCGACACGGCGGACGCGGCCCCCTCGGCGCCCTCCGCGGATGCGGCGCTGGTGAACGCGAGTGAAGCGATGAGCAAGCCTGTAAGTATGGAAAATCGAGTCATATCTCCCCCGTAGACGAGCCAACTGGCCCGTTTATTCCTCGCAGTCGACCGGTCGCCACGCCTTTTCCGATAGCATTGGAACATTGGTGGCTTTTTCGAGCCCGGCAATCGCGAGGTTGTACTCGGCGGTCGCCATGAGCCTCTTGGAGCGGGCGCTGAAGTACGCTTCGATCGCATCGACGAGCTGCCGCGCGGTCGTGGTCCCCACTTCGTAGCCCTGGCCAGCGGAGACGAACCACTTGCGGGTCTCCTTTTCGGATCGAGTCCAGCTCCCGAGCCGGCGCTTCGCATCTTGCAGCGCTTCGTAGAGGGCTGTGACTTCGATCTCGATGCCTTGCTCGGCTTCCGAAGTCTTGGCCTTCAGCGACTCGATTTCGGCTTTGGCCGCTTTGACGCGCGCGTTGGTCCCGCCGAAGTCGAGCTTCCATTGCGCGATCAAGCCTGCGAACGCGCCTGCAAAGTTTCCGCGATCGATCACGAACGGGTTCTGGATGTCGGTGATGCCGGGCGTTCGCGCGAAGGTCGCGCGCAGGGCGAGTACGATGTCGGGCAGGTAACCAGCACGCTTCACGACGAGATTCGCGTCGCGCGCGGCACGGGCCGCCTGGAGTTGATGCACCTCGGGGCGGCTCGCGAGGGCGCGGTCTACGTGATCGCCGAGCTCGATGACTTCGCTTTGCACCGGTTCGAGCGGACACTCGGGAACCACCGCCGGAGCGAGCCCCGAGAGAATCTCGAGCGCGGCACGCGCAGATGCCTCCAGGCGAAGCGCCTCGGACTCCCTCGATTCGATCTCCGATAGCGCGGACGTCAGACGCCAGTAGTCGGTCTGTTTCACGCGTGGGTCGTCGGCCTCGAGCCTCGTCCGTAGTTTGTCGACCGCGGTCCTGAGCTTGTCCTTGCCCTCGGTGATCATCGCCTGCAGGTCGAGCGAGAGTTGCGTCCCGAAGTACGCGCGCCGGACGTCGAAGACCACGCGTGCCAGAGTGCGGTCTCGCTCGTATTCGGCCGCGGTGATCCCGGCGGATGCGGCCTTCTTGCCCGCGCGGTACTTGCCGAACGTGTAGATCGGAATCACGCCTTCGATGCCGATCTCACCACCGGGGCCCCAGCGATTGGCCCAGGGGATTTGAGGGTCTGGGCTGAACGTGGCCGTGCCCCGGGCGCCCGGCGCCACGAAGAAGCGCGCCTGCCCTTGAAACTGCATGAACGGCGAGAGCCTCGCTTCGTTCAGCCGGGCCTGAGCCGCGTCGATATCGGCGTCCGCCGCCTTCAAGCCCGGGTAACGCAGAATCGCCGCCTGGGTGTACTCGTCGACGTGGTAGACGCGCCCCACGGGGGGCTGGTCGATCTCAGGTGCCGCCTGTGCCGCGCCGAGGTCCTCGGCGGTCCCGTGCGCTGCGACGCCGAGGACCGACGCCGTAACGACTGCTAGCGCGCAGAACCTGAGCATGCGCTTTTGTAGCTGGAATCGGCCCGCAGAGCCACGAATGGGCGCTTACTTCTTCGCGGGCTTCTTGCCGCCACCACCCGATTTGGCCTGCTTGTTGTACTTCTGAATCAGAACGTCGGTGAGATCGAGGTTCGAGGGCACCCAGACGACGCCGCCTTCGTTGGCTTCGATGATCAAGGTGTAGCCGTCGGTCTGACCGATTCGGCGGAGAATCCCCTGCATCTTCTCGAGGATCTTTTGGGTGAGCTCGCCTTCCTTGGTCGAGAGCTCTTGTTGGTACTGCACGTACTCGTTCTGAAGCTCCATCAGGTCGTTCTGGTACTTCTCGACCTTCGTCTTGAGCGCGTCCTGGCTCAGGACATCCTGCTGTCGCTCGAGGCTCTCTTTCTGTGCTTTGAGCGCTTCCTGCTTGTCGTTGAGCGACTTCTGCCGCTCGTCGAACACTTTCTTCAGGCGTCGCTTGGCCTGACGGCCGTCTTCGGTTTCGTTGATGGCACGCTGAAGGTCGACGACGCCGATCTTCATCTGAGCGTCGACGGTGGTCGCCGAACCAGCGAGAACGGCGGCAGCCAAAGCGAAAACAACGATTCTACAAAAGCGCATTTAGAGTCCTTTCAGGCCCGGCCTAGCTAGCCGTTCGGCGCGAGGCGGTCAAGCCGCAGGGGTTATACGCCCGAGCGGGCTGTTTCATTCGCTCAGAAGGACTGGCCGATGGTGAACTCGAAGCGAATTGGGCTGTCCTGGGGCCGCCTGCGGATGGGAATGCCCCATTCGAAACGGAGCGGGCCGAGCGGCGAGAACCATCTTATGCCGAAGCCGACGGAGTAGCGGAGGAAGCCGTGGGCTCCGCAAGGTGCTGACGAGCGATCTGCAACCGGCGCGAGCGGAGCCTGGCAGTTTCCGAACTGGTCCCTGAAGGCGAAGAGGTTCCAGGCGTTGCCGCCGTCGTGGAAGATGACGCCCTTGATGCCAACCGCCTCGATGATCGGGAACTCGATCTCGATGTTGTAGAAGGCCTGTAGGTCGCCACCGATGGGACGCCCTTCGGCGATGATTGGCAGGTTGGGATCGCCAGCGGCGGCTACGCCGGCCTGCGGACCAACCGACTGCAATCGGTAGCCTCGAATCGTGTAGATGCCGCCGAGGTAGAAACGCTCGAAAACCGGGAGCTGCTTCCGCGACGTGATCAGACCGATCTCGGTGTTGACCTTGAAGACCACGGGGCCGAACATCTTCTTGTAGAAGCGGCCGAATGCGGTCTGCCGGATGAAGGTGTTGTCCGAGCCGAGGTACTGGTCTGCGACCTGCACCGCGTAGTTGGCGAAGATGCCGCCGGTCGTCGAGATGCGGTTGTCGCGGCTGTCCCAGTTTAGCGTGAAGCGAAGTGAGCTGGTGATGCCGTCTCGGAAGGCATTGGCGATGAAGATGTTCGAAAAGGTGTTCGCGAGGTCGCCGCCGACACCGAGGAGGTTTCCGCGCGGTTGCGAGATTTTGACGTTCTCGAATTCGTAGCGAAGGAAGATCCGGAAGCGAGGGTTGAAGAGCGGATGACCCGTGGTGAGGTTGGCGCCCGTCGAGTCCTGACGGAAGTCGCGGAAGTCCCGGATGCGCTTGAAAATGCCAAAGCCCAGGCTCCATTCGGACCCCAGGAACCAGGGTTCGACGAAGTTCAGATCGATCTGTTGTCGAATGCCGGACACCTGAAGGTTCAAGCCCAACGACTGCCCGCGGCCGAAGAGGTTCTGCTGTTGAATCTGCGCGGTGACGATGAAGCTTTCGAGTGAGGAGAAGCCGGCGCCAACTTGGAAGGTG
>JBLYYU010000033.1:0-8477 GCA_048550275.1 Polyangiales bacterium | reverse complement strand
GAAGGCGGCAAGCGACCACATCGTTCGCGCCTATCACCGTACGTACGGGATGCCGATCAAAATCACCAACTGCTCCAACAACTACGGTCCGATGCAGTTCCCGGAGAAGCTCATTCCCTTGATGATTCTGAATGCGGTCGAACGAAAGCCTCTGCCCATCTACGGCGAGGGTCTCAACGTGCGGGACTGGCTCTACGTTACGGACCACTGCGAAGCGATTTGGACCGTGATCCAAAAAGGACGCGTCGGTCGAACGTACAACATCGGTGGCAACAACGAGATGCGGAACATCGACGTCGTCGACACGCTCTGCAAGATCGTTGCGGACGAGACTGGTTCCGACGTCTCTGAGCTCTTCGCTTTGAAGGAGTTCGTCACCGATCGACCGGGTCATGATCTGCGCTACGCGATCGACGCGACGCGGATCCGCGAGGAGTGCGGCTGGGAGCCGACCGAAACATTCGACACGGGCATTCGCAAGACGGTCCAATGGTACCTGTCGAACGATGACTGGGTGCAGGGCGTGCGCTCGGGCGAATACCGAAACTGGATCGACAAGAACTACGGCGATCGGGCGGGATAGAGGGCGAGCATGATAAGCAAGGGCATCATTTTGGCCGGGGGGACCGGCAGCAGGCTCCACCCGCTCACCAAAGGTTTGAGCAAGCAGCTCATGCCTGTGTACGACAAGCCGATGATCTACTATCCGCTCTCGACCCTGATGCTCGCGGGGATTCGCGAAGTGCTGATCATCACCACTCCGCACGAACAGACGCTCTTCCAGGGGCTCCTCGGCGACGGCGAGAGCTGGGGTATGCGGTTCGAATACGCGGTGCAGCCGAGTCCGGACGGCCTGGCCCAGGCGTTTCTGATCGGTGAAGAGTTCATCGACGGCGACGCCTGCGCGCTCGTTCTCGGCGACAACATCTTCTATGGGCACGGGCTTCAGCCGCTCCTCGAGGAGAGCGCCAAGCGCGCCGACGGCGCGACCGTATTCGGTTACTACGTCAGCGATCCGAAGGCCTACGGCGTGGCGGAGTTCGACTCGGACGGCGTAGTCGTCGGCCTCGAAGAAAAACCGGAGAACCCCAAGTCCAACTACGCGGTCGCCGGGCTCTACTTCTACGATCGGGACGTCGTGGCGCACGCAAAGGCCCTGAAGCCGTCCGCGCGGGGCGAGCTCGAGATCACGGACCTCAATCGTAGGTACCTCGCCGATGGGAAGCTTCACCTGCAGAAATTCGGGCGGGGCGTCGCCTGGCTCGACACTGGAACCCCGGTGGCGCTGCTTCAGGCCGCCAACTTCGTTCAAACGATCCAGGAGCGCCAAGGTCTGCGCGCCTCCTGCCCCGAGGAGCTCGCATTTCGAATGGGCTGGATTGACGCGGAGCAGCTCGACCGGCTGGCCAAGCCTCTGGAAAAGACCGAGTACGGCCAGTACCTTCAGGCTCTGGCCTCGGGTTTGGACATCTAATGAAGGTCGAGCGCACGAAGATCGACGGGCCGCTGATCATCGAGCCCACTGTTCACGGCGACGAACGCGGTTTCTTCATGGAGACGTACTCGCGCCAGCGCTACGCGGACGCGGGGCTCCCGCTCGATTTCGTGCAGGACAACCTCTCGCTATCGGCGAAGGGGATCTTGCGCGGCCTTCATCTTCAACACCCGAACGATCAGGGGAAGCTCTGCAGCGTCTTGCAGGGCGAAGTGTTCGATGTGGCGGTCGACCTCCGCGTGGGCTCGCCGAGCTTCGGAAGCTGGATCGGCGCGACCCTATCCGCGGAAAACAAGCGGCAGCTATACATCCCACCCGGCTTCGCGCATGGCTTCTGTGTGATGAGCGATCAGGCGATGTTCTCGTATAAATGTACCGATTTCTACTCTGCACCAAGCGAGATCGGTATCGCCTGGGACGACCTCGACATCGGAATCGATTGGCCTCTGGAGTCCCCAATTCTCTCCGCAAAGGATCAGCAGAACCTTCCATTGCGCGATATCCCGCACGAGAAACTCCCTCGGTATGGGTGATCTGCTCGTCATTGGAGCCGACGGCATGCTCGGCCGTTGCTGGACCGATTTGCTCGACGCCCGAGGAATAGAGCATCGGGCGACTATGCTCGCCGACCTCGACATCACCGACCCGGCCGCCGTCGCCGGCTTCGTCACGCCGGGAACGGACTGGGTGGTGAACTGCGCCGCGTACACGCTAGTCGACGCCGCCGAAGAGAACGAAGAGCTGGCCAACGAGGTCAACGGTCACGCGGTCGGCCGGATGGCGGAGCGCTGCAAGCAAGCCGGCGCCAAGCTGATTCACTACAGCACGGACTATGTCTTCGACGGCACCGCCCGGGAGCCCTACCGACCCGACCATCCGCGGAGCCCCGTCAACGCGTACGGACGAAGCAAGGCGATCGCCGAAGAGCTGATCGAGCAGTCGGGGGTAGAGCATCTGCTCGTCCGCAGTAGCTGGCTCTACGCACCCTGGGCGAAGAACTTCGTTCTCACGATCCGAGAGCTGGCGATGAGTCGGCCGAATCTCCGGGTCGTGGATGACCAGCGAGGCAGGCCTACCGACAGTCGAAAGCTCGCCGAAGTGACCCTCGCGCTGGCCGAGCTCGGTGCACGCGGCACGTTCCATGTCACCGATGGTGGCGAATGCAGCTGGTTCGAGCTTGCGGCCCTGATCGCCGAAGTCGTGAACCCGGACTGCCAAGTCGACCCATGCACGAGCGAAGAGTTTCCTCGCCCAGCGCCTCGCCCGACCTACAGCGTTCTAGACATTTCGGCGACCGAACAGCTCGTCGGCCCACTGATTCCGTGGGAAGCTCGCGTCCGTGACCTGCTGGCTCAAGTCGAGCGCTAGACCATTCGCCTCGGTAGTACTTGCTCTCGCCATCCTGATTGCTCTCGGGCTCACGCCGAGCCGCACGGACGCGCAAGCTCTCTACTACCGATCCATTCCACTCGGTGATCGGGCGATGGGGATGGGCGGGGCCTTCACTGGCATCGCCAGCGACCCTTCTGCGACCTACTACAACCCGGCGGGCATCATGATCGGCGGCCGGTTCCAACTGATGGGCAGCCTGAGCTCGATCGTCTTCACTCGGCGCACGGTGGATGGCGGCTTCAACTCGCCGAGAGTGCGGGAGGATTTCGAGTCGAAGCAGACGACGACTCTTCCCTCCTTCGTCGGGACCGTCGTGCAGTTTGGGCGCAAGCGATTCGGCGACCACCAGTTCGCGCTCGCGTACAGCACCTTCGAGCTCAACCGCCAGCAGTTTGGTGCGGGCGCGACCGACATCGCCGACGAAGAGTCCCTCGACCTTCGCTTGGGCGACAGCTTTCGGTCGAGATGGTACGGGATCTCGTTTGCGGCACAGGCGACCCGGAACGTCTCTCTCGGATTGACGGCATTTCTCGCGCAGCAGAACGGCGACTACAGCGAGGACATCGGTCTCTCGGGGGGCGGCACGGTCCAGCCCAATGGCCAGCGAGTTGGAGGCGATTTCGGCACGATCAGCAGCTCGTTCTCGGTTCGGACCTACCACTTCGTCTTCAGGTTGGGCGCGCTCTATCGGATCAATCCACGTTGGCAGATCGGCTTCATGTTCCAGCCACCGGGCGTCCCACTGAGCCAGAAAGGGAGTGTCTTTCGGCGGACGAATATGGCAAACGGGGGCGAGACGAGCTACTTCGTCTTCGACCAGGGAGATCTCTCGACGCGCGCGCCGATTCCCTGGGAGCTCCGCACGGGGGTCGAGTTCAAGGCCAACACGTTGACGACCTTGTCCTTGGACGCGTCGGTCAGCGGCCCGGTTCAATACCAGCGCGTTTTCGACACCCCTTCCCAGCTCGAAGGCCTCGACGGGACCCTAGGCGTGTACTGGGCGAATTCGACCCAACGGCGCTGGACCCCGAACATCGCGATCGGAGCAGAGCACCTGTTCGGCAAAGCGGTCGTTTCGGGCGGCCTCTTCACAAACGTCTCGGCCGCACCGAACGTGCCCGAGACCTCGACCGAGTATCGGCCCGAGCAGGTCTCGATGTTCGGCGCTTCATTCGCGATCGGCATCGACACGAAAGGCTACCGGCTCGGCTTGGGGGCTACCGGGTACTTTGGCAGAGGCGACGCCTTGTCCTTCACAATCGACCGCGACGCTCAAGTGACCGAGTATCGACGCACGAAGTCAACCATCGCTGCGCTCGTTCTCTACATTTCCGGCGCGGTCTCCGTAGCGTCCAAGGGCGCCAAGGACGTCCAAGGGAAGATCAAGAAGAAGAAGAAGAAGGGCGCCGAGGAGGGGGAATCCGGCGCTGACGCTGACGCTGACACTGACGCTGACACTGACACTGACGCTGACGCTGGCGCTGACACTGACACTGACACTGGCGCGGACGCTGGCGCTGGCGCTGGCGCTGACACTGACACCCCCGGACAGTCCGAGACCGGCGGGGCAGATGGAGAGCCTTCCCCGGACTCGGACTAGGGGCTGGGCTCAGTCGAGCAGGTATACCTTCGTTGGCGGCAGCCCGATTCCTGGGGCGATCGTAGTGGAGCCCACCTCGACGAAGCCACCTCCGTCTGCTGCGAACTCTAAGACGGCGTTCTCTGCGGCGTCGGGCACGTAGAGCATCTCGCTGTCCGGGTCGTAGGCGGCCTCGCCTATCACGAAGGAGCCTGTCGCTTCATGCACCAGCTCTTGGGCTCCGGTCTCGAGGTCGATGAGAAAAAGGCGATCTGGGTTGGCGCCGAAATCTCCACTCGCGACCCCGAGCACACGGCGTGAGTCGATGGCGATCACCGCGTTGACCGCGATCGGGTCGCCAGCGTGATCGGCGACGCGCCATACCTCGTCGATGCTGACCTCGGTCTCACCCACGTCGAGCAAGACGATGCCCGATGAGGCACGCACCTGCGGCTCGTCTCCGAAGGGCTGAGCGAAACCCACACAGGCGGCCAGCACCTTGTTTGGCGAGCCCGGCACCGGTACGAGGCGGCCGCAGCTCTTCAAGCCAGGAAGCGCCAGATCGTCGAGCGATTCATCTTCGAGATCGACTATCGCTACCATCCCGGAGCCGGCGGCATTGAAGGCGGCGCTGATCCGATCGAGCCCGACGATGATTCTCGAACCGACCAGCACGCCACGACTCGGCCGAGCGAACACGTCCACCTCGACGGGCCCATTGTCGCCCATCACGGTCGCCGTCGTATTCAGCGGGGAAAGATCGACTCTGGCGCCGGTGCGGCTCATGTCTGAGGGATCGACCTCGATGAGATCGTTGCCTTGGTTCTCAGGGGCCGCGGTCGGGCTCAGGTTGGTTTCGTATCGGGGCACCCAGGCGCTGTCGGCGCCTACGCTGATGAAGTCCTGGGGGTTCGAAGAGAAACCAGAATCGCCGATATCGCCGTGTGTCCGCGCTTGCCCGTGCAGGTTGCCGCTAGGCACGAAGAACCGAGTTACGACGTCTGTGAAGAGCCGATCGACGACCGCGAACGTGCCGTCTCCAGCCTGTCGGTTTGGCAAGACCACGTCACCGGACAGTGTTGCGACCAGCCCCGGATACGTCGTGCCGGAGTTGAGCCAGCTTTCGTCGATTGAAAAGAAATCAGCGTCGAGCATCGCGATGGACGAACTGCTGAAGTCCGAGCTCAGCACCGCGTAGCGCGGGGTGGCCGACAGCGGGTCCAGCGCCGGGCTACCGGCGGCGCCACCGTTACCCGGCGAACCGCCTGTCCCCGGTGAGCCGGCCACGCCAGCGCTTCCCCCAGAGCCGGCGCTACCGCCGGACCCGATCGCAATGTTTTCTCCACAGCCGGCCAGCGCCAGCAAGAGACCGATGAAGAGTGTGTATTTGAATTCCCGTTCCATTGCTTCCTCCAGCTCCGGAAGCGGCGGAACAGAAACAAGGCGCGTTCAATCGTGAAACGGAAACCATGCTGCTACCCGCCATCCCCGAGGCGATTTGGGTGAGCTCGCGATGGGTAGGTCTCCGGGCTCGTGACCATAGGCTCTGCCGCCTTCCCAGGTTCTCACCCAGTGGCGTCGTGGCAGCGCATTCAGTCACATACCGTGGCGGGTCCGCGTCGGCCTCTCACCGACTTCCCTGTTCAATCGGCGAGATATCTCCCGCCGATCTATCTCCAACCGCTTCGCAGAAGCCGTCTTCGACCCTCGCAAGGACGAAAACCCTAGTTGGGGAAGAACTGAAGTCAACCTACCAGCTGTGCCGCACGCTGAGTCGGCCGGAGTACCGACGCCCAGGAAGCGGATACCCCAGCAGATCGTAGCCGCGCACATCCAGCAAGTCGTCGACACGAAAACTGAGCCCGAGCCGCCCTTCGAAAAAGTCCGCGCCAGCGCCTAGCCCGAGCACGGTCCGTGCCGGCAGCTCGACCAGATTGACGCGGTCGGAGTAGCTCTTGCCGATGTAGGCGATTTGAAAGAACAGTAGAAGGTCCGAAACGCGTTTGGACAGCGCACCGCTATGAGCCTCCGGCTGGATGAGTGCGTCCCACTGTGGCTGCCCTGGGAGCCACTTGTCGATGTCCAGGTCGACGGCTTGCGTCCAAGTCAGCTCGGCTGTGAGAAAGAAGTGCTCCGTTACGCCCCCTCGGAGCTCGAGCTCGACTCCACGGCTGCGACCCGATCCGATGTTCTCGTAGACGATCTGCGATTGCGAGTTCGGACGGAAGCGGATCATGTTGTCGATGTAGCTCACGAACGCGCCCACCGTGGCGTAGCCGCTGACGATCCCTCGGTGCCCACGCGCCGTGACGCCACCGTCCACCGACAGCGAACGCTCGGGAATCAAGCCCGGGTTCGCAGCCACGAATGAACGGTTTCCGAAGAGCTGCAGCAAGGACGGTAGCTTGTAGCCGTTCCCCACGGAGCCCCGAAACGCAAGCCATTCGAGCGGCGCAATCGCTGCACCCAATCGATAGGTCGGCTGAAAGTCCGACGACGGCGACAGCTCGGGCTCTCCCGGACCCGAGCCGTGAAGCGATGCGCGACTCCATCCCAACCGGACGCTCGGTCGAAGCTCGAGCAGCACCTTGTTCGCCTCCCCGAAAAACCGAGCCTCGACCGTTCCCGCCGCGGACAGGCGACTCGAAGCCACCTCTTGAACCAATACCATCTCATCGTCAGGGTCGAACGCCTGATATCGGGTGGACGCGATCGTGGTGACTTCGAGCCAGGGAACAGCCGTCACCGAAGCGGCTACACGGCCGAAGATCGCGTGGGTCTGGTCATCCGTTTGCCGCGGGATACCGTTGCCTATCTCACCAAGCTCGTCGGTAAATCGGTTCCGGCCATAGTCGTAGTTCGCAGCAACCTGAACGCGATACGGGTGCGGGCCATCTTCTTGTTGGAGCCACGAGGCGGATCCGATGAGTCGCGTGCTTCTCGCGTTCGCGTTGAGGGCGGGGCTCGACCCAGGCCCAGGCTCACCCCGATCCCGCCCGACGCCGAGAAAGACCATGTCGAGCTGGCTGGAATCGCTGGTCTCCACCTTGAGATTCGAAAAACCGAAACCTTCGAGAAAGTCCGCGTTCTGGCGGAGCCGTTCGACGTCGTCGCTCGGATCGAATCGCGTACCTCCGTCGTCGAGATAGGGAAAGTCATTGCGAGCGCCGGCGGCGCCCGCGGTACCGAAGAACTCGACCTTCTCGCTCGCAGTCGCGCCGAACGCGTTCGTACGCCAAGAGCCGAAGCTCCCGGCATTCACGCGAGCGCCTACTTCGGTTTCTTCGTACGAGCGGGGTAGCAGTTGGACGACACCACCAACGGCACCGTCGTTGAGCCAAGCCGGTGTTCCGCCTCGGAACACTTGGAAGCCCCCCACTGCTTCGAGAGGCAGCAAGCTCAAATCGAACGCCCCCGTGTCCGGACTGCTCAGCGGTACGTCGCCCAGCATGACCGTCACTTGGTCGCAAGCGGCGCCACGCAGGCGAACACAGAACGGTGTGCCCTGTGCCCCGGCGGCAACCACCCTGGTGCCCGCTACTTCTTTGAGCAGTTCCGCGGTGGTCTGTGCGACGATCCGGTTCTTGACCAGCACCTGGCTGCCAGCCGCGGTCGGATCGAGCGAGTTCGTCGAAGGGATGGGGCGAGCGACCTTCGCGGTGGTTCCGAACTGCGCGGCGGCCGGAGTAGCGAACGCGACGGCGGCGAGCAGGAACGCGGCACCGCCCAAACGGCAACTCCGTCCGGCTCGCACCCTCCTTCGCTTCCCAATCCCGTCCAATTCCCGATCCTGATTCGAGAACGGTCGATCGGACGGGACAGAAATCCCGACGCGCGACTCTCACCATCCCCGAGGTGATAGGCACAAACAATGCGTACGCAGGTTTCCGGGCTCGCAACCCCAGGTCCTGTCACCTTCCCAGGCTCATCACCCAGTGGCGTCACGACAGAACATTCAGTCACATACCGTGGCGGGTCCGCGCCGGCCTCTCACCGACTTCCCTGCTTGCG
>JBLYYU010000032.1:0-9098 GCA_048550275.1 Polyangiales bacterium | reverse complement strand
GGGACGCAAGTGGGCAAGGACGTCGTCGTGGAAGCGGGGCGGCCGACTGAAGTCGAGCTCATCCCAGTCGGTGACTGAGACACGATCGTGATTAGACTTCGTCAAACCAAAGGTGCTGATTCAGGGCGCGAGCTCGAGTTTGATCAAGATCTCGTCCGCATAGGGCGCATGCCGGACAGCGACGTGAACTTCGATCCCGAGGTGGACTTGGATGCGTCCGGGCGTCACGCCGAAATTCGAAGCGACGACGGTCGCTATCTCTTGATCGATACCGGAAGCCGCAACGGGACTTGGCTGAACGGCCGTCGCATCAAGCACGCGGCGCTCACCACGGGCGATGAAATCCAACTCGGTCGTGGCGGGCCAAAGCTGAAGATCGCGGCTCTCGAGGAACGTCCGAGTCGTCGCCGCTCATTGAAGCGGACGCCGACGGGCGCGTCGGAGCGGGATCCCCGTTTCGATCCGTTCGCGATCCCGGCGACGACGGCGACGCTTGGTTCCGCTGCTTCATCCGAGCCGGACCCTATTTCTCAAGCTCTTCAGTTCTCGGACGCACGCCCGAGCGCGACGCGGATCGGCAGGCGCCAGAAGTCGGCACTGCTTTGGGCGGCTGCGGGCATGGTTCTCTTCGCGGCCGTTGCGCTCGTCGTCAGTGCTTCGCTCCAGTAGCTTTGTTGACCGCTAATCCGCGGTCCGCGAAAAGCGAAGGCGCCCATGCTTCGTGCTCGCATCGCGGCCTGGATTCGTCCGGTCCATGAACCCACCGAACCTTCCGAGGGGCGACTCGCCTATCATTCCGACATTCGGGAGCTCCGCCCCGAGGCGTGGTCCGCGCATTCACCAACAGCGCGGGGCCGAGACGTTCAGAGAGCAATGTGGCTCGCCGGCGTGAGCTCTCGCGATTTTGCGGAGGTGGTCGGAATCGACTTGTCGCCCAATCTCGCTGCGCCGTCCGATGACATCGTGGCGCTCTGCCGCAGGCGCGCAGAGAGCTGCGAGCAGCAGGCGAGAGAGCTTGGAGCCCAGTTGCCTGCGCCGAACACGTACGGCCGGCCGCCACTCCCTTGGCACCGAAGTAACGCGCGCAAAGTAGAAGAGCTTCATCGGGCTTCTCAGGCCTGGAGCGCGATGGCTATCGCCTTGCTCAACAATCGTTGGACTCGATGAGATCATCGACCAAGCGGTCGATCACCCTGAGCGCCTTCTGCTTCGCGGTGTCCAGGTCGTCGCGCCGCGTAGACGCGGTCGCGTAGAAGTAGTGCTTGAGCTTCGGCTCGGTTCCGCTCGGCCGCAACATGGCCCGGTGCCCCCCCTGAAGCTCGAAGATCAGCACGTTGCTCGGTGCGCGTCCCTGAACCGGGCTCACGGCGAGAGGTGTCCACTGCTGTTGACGCAAGAGGTCCAGCATTCGGAGCACGGCCTGCCCGCCAATGGCGGCGGGAGGATCGTCCCTGTATCCATCGACCACCGCGTTCATTCGGGCCTGGGCGTCCGAACCTTCAAACCGGACCGAGACTTGGCGGTCCGCGAAAAACCCGTGCTCTCGCCAGAGCGCGTCCCGCACGTCCAGCAGTGTTTTCCCTTGCGCCTTCAGGCGCGAAGCCATCTGTGCGATGAGCAGCGCCGAGCTGATGCCGTCCTTGTCGCGAACCGCCGTGCAGGGCGCGTACCCGAGCGCCTCCTCGTAACCGAACAGATACACGTAGCCTTCGTCCTGAAGCTCGAGCGCGCGGTTCTGAATCCATTTGTGCCCAGTTAGCGTCTGTTCCCAGCGCGCGCCGTGGCGAACAGCAATTGGACCGAGCATCGGACTGCTGACTACTGTCGAGATGACGACCGGCTGTCCTGATTCTCGGTGGCGCGCGTGTAGGTCGTTAGCAAGAAGCACACCGATGTCGTGTCCCGAGAGGAGCTCGAAGCCTTGCGTAGAGCGGACGGCCACGGCGACGCGGTCTCCGTCCGGGTCGTTCGCGATCGCGACGTCGGCGTCGACCCTTTGCGCAAGCGCGATGACCAGATCCATCGCGCCAGGTTCTTCAGGGTTTGGGAACGCAACGGTTGGAAAGCTCCCATCGGGCGTCGCCTGCTCAGCCACGCTATGCAAATCTTCAAACCCAGCTCGACCGAGCACCGTCCGAAGGGTGTCCTCGGCTACACCGTGAAGCGCCGTGTACGCGATTCGGAGGTCTGCTGGCGCTTCGGTCGGTCCGAGCGCGGATACGATCCGCTCGACGTAGCGATCGTGAATTGGATCCGCGTCCCGAATCAGGCCCCGTTCCCGCGCCTCGTCGAAGGCGAGCCTCGGAATCTCATCCACAGCGGAGAAGCGCCGCATCTCCTCCGTGATTCCCTGATCGTTGGGCGGGATAATCTGAGCGGCGTTTTCCCAGTAGACTTTGTACCCGTTGTAGCCGGGCGGGTTGTGGCTCGCCGTGATCATCACGCCTCCCGCTGCGCGTACGTCCAGCGCCGCGAAGGCAAGGACGGGCGTCGGGGTGAGGCCGCTGAAGTGCCAGACTGGAATCCCGGCGCCGGTTGCGATCTCGATGACATCGCGTTCGAAGTCGTCGCTCTTGGGTCGCGCGTCACGGCCGACGCAGATGCCGCGCTCGGTCACGTCCGGCACCTCACGCTTCAACCAGGCGCAGAAGCCCGCGGTCGCCTGAGAAACGGTCGCTCGGTTCATTCGAGAAGGGCCCGCGCCGAGGAGCCCGCGCAGGCCGGAGGTGCCGAATTGCAGCGGGCCAGCGAATCGCTCATCGAGCGCGTCGAGGTCCCCGCGATCGATGAGCGCTTGGAGCTCCTCCCGCGTATCCGGGTCGGGATCCATTCCGATCCAGGTTCGCGCTCTGTCGATGATGCTCACGCCAAGCTCTCTTCCGGCGCCTCGTCCTGTATGTAGGTCCGCTCCTTGTACCAGACGGCCACCGGCACGAAGAGTATGGCAGTGATCGCCATCGCCGCCGCAAAGAACAGATAGTAGGCCGGGCCTTCTAGCTTGCTCGTCCCGTCCGGATTCTGAATGAAGAAGTTCACCGCGGCCGCGAAGAGGTTGCCTGCCGCGACACTCGCGAAAAACGCTCCCATCACGACGGACTTCATCTTCTTTGGCGCCTGTGTGTACGAAAACTCGAGCGCCGTGATCGAAATGAGAATTTCCGCCGCCGTCATCAGGACGTAACAGCCGAATTGCCAGGCGATATTCACCGTCTCCCCGGCATCGAGGCGTGCTTCGAGCCACGCCGGGAGCAGGAAGGCCGGGACGGTGAGGAACATCCCGATCGCGATCTTTCGGAGCGGCGTCAGGGGCCAGAATTGGTCGAAAAACGGATAAACCACGCGATTGAACAGTGGGATGAAGAGCAGCACCAGGGCAGGGTTGAGCCACTGGGCCTGCGACGGATCCCAATCGATGATGAAGTGGCGGTCCATGCGTTGTGCCTGAAGCACCCAGGCCGAACCCTGTTGATCGAACAACGCCCAGAACATCAGAATGAACGCGTAAATGATGCAGAGCCGCCCGAGGACTTTGAGCCCCTCCGGGCTGAACACTTCCCGAACGAACGCCAGGCCCCCTGGCGGGATGTGCACGAACTTGTCCCGACCCATCCAAAATACGAAGGTCGCAAGCGCCATCAAGACCCCCGGCACGCCAAACGCGACCGACGAGCCGAATCGGTGAAGAAGTGGTTCGGCGAACAAGATGGACGCGAGCGCCCCAACGTTGATCGAAAAGTAGAACCAGCCGAAGATCTTGGTGAGAAGGTGCGCGTTGCTTGGGCCGAACTGATCTCCAACGTGAGCCGACACGCAGGGCTTTATTCCGCCAGACCCCATCGCGATCAGGCCGAGACCCAGGCCGAGCCCAACTCGACTGTCGTCGATAGCGAGCGTCAGATGCCCGAGGCAGTACACGACCGACAGCAGCATGATCGTGCGAAACTTCCCCAGGAACGCGTCGGAGATGATCGAGCCGAAAATCGGAAACGTGTAGACCGCCATCACGAAGACGTGGAACCAGGCCTTGGCCTGCTCGTCCGACATGACATCGAGCTCACCCTGCGGGCTCATCAAGTACCTGGTCATGAAGACGACCAAGATCGCGCGCATCCCGTAGAAGCTGTATCGCTCGGCCGCCTCGTTCGCGACGATGTACGGAATTCCGGGCGGTGTGCCGCTCGACGGAGCGGGTGCGGTTCGATAGCCGGCCTTCGAGGGCATGGGTGCGATCCTAGTGGATTCTTTCTGTCTCAGCGGCTTTTTGTGCCGTCTGCGCGCTTGGATTCACTCCCCTTTTTTTACCCCGCTGGCATGAGAAGCAACACTTGCGCTGAGATTCGGGGCTTCCAGCCGCGGCAAGGATGTGAATGGAGGACGGCGTGATTCAGAGCGATGATCGAAGAGGGGCCAACCGGGGTTGGGTCGCAACGCTTCTAGTGTTGGCGGTGAGCCTTGCAGGGTTGATGAGTTCGGGTTCGGCGCAGGCGCAGCAGTATACCGCGCAGATCGACTTGAACCAGTACCGGCCGGCCGAGCTCCAGACGGACGGCTATGCGACAAGCACTGCGGACGGGCAGGGGCACAAGCGCTTCGGAGTTCAGATCTACATCGACTACAACGATGACGCGCTCGTGTTCGAGCAGGCAGGCAACGGTACGACGTCCTCGGTCGTCCACCGGCAGCTTACCGGGCATCTGTTTTGGAACCTGGGCCTTTGGGACCACTTGGTCCTCTACATGGATATCCCTTATCACTTCATCATCGACGCAGGCACGGGCGCAGCCGACGGTCTGCCCGACCCCAGCTTCGGCTACCTCCTGCCGAACGGTGGTCACCTCGGCGATATTTACTTCGGTGCGCGCGGCAACATCCTCGGCACTCGAGACGATGTGTTCCAGCTCGCCCTTCAGGCGACCATGACGATCAACACCTCGTCGCTGACGGATGCTTCGCAGAAATACGCCGGCCAGCTCGACAAGAACCCCTACATCGGTGGCTGGTTCGAGCTCTTGATGACTTTCAACGCCGGCAAGGTGCTCCGCATTCCGATTCAAGCGGGCTACAAGCTCGGCAACATGAACGGCCGGGCCGTGGCGCCGAATCTTTACGTCGGCAACGAGTTCACCTTCGGTGGCGGCCTGCTCTTCATGATCGCCCAGGACAAGTTCATGATCTCCGCGGAAACCTTTGGGCGCACTGCCGCGAACACCCAAGTGAAGTTCTGGACCCGCGAAGAGACTCCGGTCGAGGTTCTCGGTGGTTTCAAGTACCTGCACCCCAAGGGCTTCGTCGTGGGTGTCTCGGGTAGCGCGGGCGTGACGGCCGGCTACGGCGCGCCGGATTGGCGCGGCATCGGTATGATCGGCTACACGATGCCCGGCGTGGAACCGGTGCTCGACGCCGACGGCGATGGCATTCTGGATGACGTTGACCAGTGTCCGAGCGAGCCGGAAGATTTCGATGGATTCCAGGACGACGACGGATGTCCTGATCCAGACAACGACGGTGACGGCGTGCTCGACGTCAACGATGGCTGCCCGAACGACGCGGAGGACATCGATGGGTTCGAGGACGAGGACGGCTGCCCCGATCCGGACAACGACGGCGACGGTATTCTCGATGTCGACGACCAGTGTCCGAACGAGCCCGGTACGCCAGAGAACAACGGCTGTCCGGATCCGGATCGCGACGGCGACGGCGTTCCCGACCGGGTCGACAACTGCCCGGACGAGCCCGGCACCGTGGAGAACCAGGGCTGCCAGGCGCCGCAGTTGGTGGTCATCGGTGCAGGCAAGCTCGACATCCTCGAGAAGGTCTACTTCAGGACTGGCAGTCACAAGCTCCAGAAGCGCTCATTCGCGCTCCTCGACAACGTGGCCCAGGTTCTGAACGCGCATCCTGAGATCGAACAGGTTCGAGTCGAGGGCCACACGGACTCCACGGGCAACTTGAAGTACAACATGAGGCTTTCGAGGATGCGCGCCGGCACAGTGGTTCGCTACCTCGTCGGCCGTGGCAAGGTCAGCAAGGACCGGCTCATCTCGGAAGGCTTCGGCCCGACTCGACCGCTCGTTCCGGACGCCAAGTCGAGGGAAGACCTTGCTCAGAACCGGCGCGTGGAGTTCCACATCGTCGAAACCGCCGCCGAGGAAGCTGCGGCGGAAAGCACGACTGAGGGCGGCGACGCGGCTCAGTAAAGCCAGCTAGCGCCGATCGGGCGCGGCTACTGCGCGGCGGGTTCCAGACACTGTTCTGGGACCCGCTTCGCGTTTGAGCCCCGTGCGGCGCGCCCTAGCTTGCGATCGATACGGGCCAGTCCGGGTTTTCGTCGCCGAGGCTCAGGCTCGCCAGGAACTGCCGCGCCTGCCGAATCGTGATCCGATCCTTCGGGTCGCGACGGAGGCAACGCGCGATAAGCAATCCCAGGTCTTGTGTCTCGGGCTGCTCGATCAAGCGGCGGATGGGCTCGGGTTCACCGTCGTGTGTCATGTGCTGGCTCAGCAACGCCGCTTCGGTCGTGCCGTCGAAAAGCGGCCGTCCCGTGTAAGCTTCGAAGATCAGGCAGCCGAAGGCGTATACGTCTGCGGGGATCGCCTGCGAACGGTCCCCGGAGCCCCAGATTTCGGGTGCACCGTAGTTCGCTGTTCCGCAGCCGGGGCGCAGGTGGCGACCGGCGAGTCCGAAGTCGACGAGCACGGGCTTCGGCGGCTGCCCTACGCCAGTATCGGCTTCCGCATTGCGGACGATGATGTTGGACGGTTTGAGGTCCAAGTGACCGACCCCGACCTGGTGCATCGCATCGAGTCCCGCGCTGATACCGAGAAGCAACTCCCGCGCGCGGCGCACGGAAAGGTCGCCCATCTCCAACATACGCTCGAGGCTGGGGCCTTCGATCAGCTCCATGACGAGGATGGGCTTCGGGCGCGCGCCAGCGTCGAAGGTGACGAAGCGAGCGATATTCTGATGCTCGGGCAGGCCGAGGAGCGCCCCGGCCTCCTCACGGAACATCTTCAGGAACTCGTCCTCGGAAAGAGTGCGCGCCGCGGCGGCGGAGTAGTCGGGGACTTTCAGCGCGAAGAGCGGAGCAGATTCGTCTTGCCGTTCCTCGGCCCGGCGCGCGATGAAGACCGAGCCCACCGTCCCCGAGCCGACCGTCCGGAGCAGGTAAAACCCGCCCACGATTCGACTGGGCGGAGCCCAGGCCGGCAATGGCGCGTCTGCGTCCAGCTCCATCGGAATCAGGCTCGGCATGCGCCGCGGCCCGTCCAAAGGCAGTGAGCGCAAATGCTTGAGGACCGTGCCGGTCAGCCTTCCGAACGCGCCGGGGAGGTCGCGGTCCACAGTGTTGAGCGCGTAGGCGAACGCCTGGTCGATCTCGGAAATCGAGGTCCGAAGGGCGCGCTCGACCTCGAGCCCCATCGCCCAGATCGCGGCCGCAGCGGCCGGGGACTCGTCGGCCGGGGGGACGCCGAGGCGCCTGCGGGAACCGCTTACCAACTGGGTGAGAGCAGCTACGCCTCGCTCGAGCGTCGACAATGGCGGACCTGAGGAACGCTCCGCCACCTCGGAGAGCGAGCTCGACGCCGCGACGGACTGGAGGCCGCGAGCGAGCAGTGACAGGGCTTGTCGAAAAGCTTCGATGCGCGCAGAGCGAGCGACTGGGAGCTCGGTGCCGACGGCCTTGAGCGCATCCGTAGCGGCCACCAAACCGTGCCCATCGCGCTGAGCCGTGTGCGTGGCCTGTTGGAGCTTCGCGTACGCCCGGAGCGCATTTTCGATCTCCGGAACCATCGACGCTTCGGCCATCGTCTTGAGGTCGTCGAGATGGGTCACGTGTCCCGCGGCAGCGATCAGAATTTCCGACACGTCCGCGCTGTCTTCCCGGACCAAAGCGTCGCAGGTGCGCGCGGCCGCCGCGCAGAGCGTTCTTCGAAGTGGGCTCTGCACATCACGTTGAATTCGATTGAACAAGACGCGCTGGGTCAGAAGCCGCCGTTGACGAACCAGGTCACTCCGCGGATCGAGATCCGTCCCGTCCGCGTCGACTAGATGGAGCATCGTACGGAGTTGGCGGAGGCGCGTCGTGAACTGCGAAAGCTTTCCGTCGTCTTCCAGTGGGTCGCCTTCACGAATCACGAGCCAGTTCGTGACCTGCTGAAACAGATCTCCGAGGCGCTCGTCGTGAGGTCCGCGCTGATCGTCGTCCTCGCCTACGAGCAAGAGGTCGTTCAAGGCCGACGTCTCGAACAACGCCGAGTCGAGCTCCCGAAGCGCGAGAAACACGGCGACTTCGACCTCGGCATCGCCTTGCGACGGCCGTTGAAGCAGCTTGGCCTTCTGCGCAGCCGCGTCGAGGATGGGCTGAGCTTCGCGCGCAGCTTCGTATGCGCCCTTTGTCGCAAAGGTCTCGAGTGCGTCCGACAGCATGTCGCGGAGTGTGGGCTCGCGACCGCTCGACTCCCCGCCGAGCTCGTCTGCCAGCGCCTTCATCAGCGCCTCGCGGCCCTGGTCTTCGCTGTCGCCTTCGGCGATCACCTTGCGCAGATGCGCCTCGGCTTTCTTCGCGGCGTCCTCCGCGAACCCCGGCCGGATGCGTTCGGCCCGGAGCTCGACGAGCGCTTCTGCCGTGTCGAGCCCGCCCACACGCATGAGCTGTTCGAGCAAAGACTCTACCGCCACCGGGTGGCTCTCCGCAGCGCGCGGAAGGCCTGCCATCATTGCGGCCGCGATCCCATGGTCCTGTTCGAAAATTAGCGATTCGAGAAGCGCGCGGCACGCGCGGAGACCCTCTTCGGGATCGACCGCGATGCTTGCAGCGAGTGAGGCCGCCGCGCGTCGCCACTCCGTCACGCTGAATTCAGGGTCCAGATGGCGTTGGATCTCCTGCTCGAAAATCGGCATCGATGAGGCCAAGAGCCCTCTCGCGGAGGCAACGTGCCGCCAGACCAATGTCTCTCGGTCCATGAGCAGCCGGTCCCAGGCTTCGCGAATCGCCGGCGTGCAGAAGACCCGGCCGCCGGTGTCGTCGCCTTCAACCGCCAGCCTCGCGGCTTCGCGGCAAGCGCGTTCGTTGAGGCGCGCGGCCAGTCGGCGTGATG
>JBLYYU010000031.1:0-3846 GCA_048550275.1 Polyangiales bacterium | reverse complement strand
GCGGCCCGTCGTCTGCCCAATGGGCGCAGCGTCATCGGGGTGGTGCTCGAATCGGTCGGCCTGGAAGAGATGTTCAAGGAGCGTGAGGGCAGGGCGGTGATGCCAGCGCTTCAACGAATCGCCGAGGAGAGCTTCTCGTCGAACGCCTTCTACGCGTCCGGGACGAGGAGCGCCCAGGCTCTTCCCGGGCTCTTCGCAGGCGAACCCGCCCAATCGGCGGGGCTGCCGCTCTTGCGTGAACCCCTACCTTCGTTCGATGGATATCCGCGACAGCTCGAACGTGCGGGCTATCGCACCGGGTACTTTCACGGAGGCGACCTTTCGTTCGAGCAGCAACGGATCTTCGTTCAGATGGTAGGGTTCGAGCAGATCGAGGAGCTCGATGTCCTCCGCGAAGCCGACCCAGCGGGTTGGGGTCATCCGGACTCGGTCATGTTCGACCGCTTTCGAGAATGGTTGGATCGCATGGAGGAGGGGGAAGCCCCGTATCTGGGCGTCTTGTCGACCCTGTCCACTCACCATCCCTTTGCGATTCCGCCGGGGGAGCCTCGCGTCTGGAAACAGCAAGACCGTGACGTGAAGTTCGACGAGGCGCTTGCGTACTTGGATCGGCAGCTGGCTCGCTTCTACGCCTGGTACATCGAGGTAGCGCGTCCGCAGGGGACCTACTTGGTGCTGGTCGGCGATCACACTGCTCAGCTCGGTCTATCGCGCAGCAGCGCTGCGGGGGAAGCCGTGCGTTTCGACGTACCGTTAATCGTAGCCGGGGACGATCCGGAGCTCGGCCATGCTCGCTTCCGCGACAGGTTGGCAAGTCAGCATGACATGCCGGCGACGCTGGCAGGGCTCACCGGAATCCCGACTGGGCGTTGCGACCAAGGTCTCGACATCTTCAGTGACCCTTGGCCGAGCCGGCGCGTCGTGTATAGCCTGTCGGGCCGAGACCTCAGTCACATGTATCTACGCACTCCCGACGCCCTCGGGCGCTGGAACCGGGAGACGGGTGAGCTCGAGATGCTCACCCAAGCCGCCGCCGGTGCTTCCGATGCCAAGTATCTATTGTCGTTGAGCGAGACTTTGTTCGCTCTCAGCCGTCACCGACTCACGGAAAACAACTTCGCGCCGCCCAATCTCGAAGGATCGGCGCGGCGAGCGTCGATCACCGGCGAACGAACCCAGCGCATCCTTGCCCACCGCGGGAACATCGATGGCCCGGTGCCTACTGGCTCCGGCAATCGCTTGTCGTCATTTCGCGCCGCGATCGATGCGGGCTTCGAGTGGATCGAGGCCGACCTGAACGTGACCCGTGACGAGGTCGTGGTGGTATTCCACGACCGGACGGTGACCGATCCGATGGGGCGAACCCTGCGCGTCGAAGACTTGAGCTACGATGCGCTTCGATCGCTGCCCGGATACGAGCATGTCATCTCGCTCGATCAACTCTTCGAGTCAGTAGGCCAGAGCGCCAATGTATGCCTCGATATCAAGCCTCCTTTCACCCAGGATGGCTCCCGTCGCCTCGTCCGCGCCATGGCCCGCTCGCTGCGTCGGGCACAGCAAGACGGTCGCGCGAGCCGTGAGGTCATGGTGGACGGTTTCAGCCTGCCGCTGATCGCTTCAATCGCGCAGAGCTGCGAATGCGAAGTGGGCTGGGATCTGCCCAACGGCGAGCCCGTCACGACCGAGGAGCTGGATACGGCCGCCACCTCGGGCATGGACTGGGTCTTCGTGCACCATAGCCAACTCACGTCGTCCCTCGTCGCACAGGCACACCGTCGGGGGCTACGCGTCATGGTCTACACGGTGAACGAGCCAGAAGAGCTCAACGGCGTCGTCGTCGACGGGATCATCACCGACCAAAAACGAATTCGCGAGCAGTTCGACCCATAGTCGGCTCCCGGCTCCTCGGATGGTGCGTTTCGCTGCTCGTTGACGTACGCGGAGCTCGCGAAGTAGCATCGATCGAGTTGTCGGCGACAAACCCGGGCTGGTCGCGCCGACGAGAAGGAGATTGCATGCTTAAGAATTCGCTCGCGGCGTCGTACCGTCGGCGCGACACCTATCGGGCGTTCCTGGGGCCCATCGCGGCGCTATCGTTTGCGCTCGCCAACGCGGGCTGCGGCGACGAGGACGCCGCAGAACCGCAAGTCGTCCTCGAAGTACAAGCTCCAGTGTCCGAACGCGGGGTGACCGTCGCGAGCTTGGACTACGAGATCGCTTGCGACGGCGACTGGAGAACGGTGGACGGGGAGGGTGCGTTCGTGCCCACCCTGATTCGCGACGGAACGATGCAGCTCGTAGGCCCGGTTGCATCGCCGGATGAGCTGAACCTGTGGCGCGCCGCGGAGGAGCCTCTCGAAGGGCTCTGTTTGGTGAACCTGATCGGGCGGGATGATCGAGAGCAAGCCGTCTGCGTTGCCACGGATACGTTCGAGGCCACGGCCGGTGAGGCGGCGCTCGTAGATACGGTCATTGCCTGCAGCCGGATCGCAGGTTTCGCGGGCGCCGCGTCTCTCGATTTACTGCTACCTGCACCGGATCCGGGCACAGACCTGCAAACGGTCGAATACACGATCGATTGCGGCGGGGAGGGAACGTCTTTCTTTGAAGGAACGGATGCCTCGGTAGTGCTCAATGGTGCGCTCGAGGTCGTCGAAGTAGCCATGAGTGTCGATAAGGCCGTAAGGCATACGTTCGTCGATCTTCCGGTCGGGCCGTGCTCGCTCCAGCTTCGCGCCCGCGATCAGGACTCCGAGGTCATCTGTACCGGGACCGAAGGGTTCGTCATCGGGCCGGACCAGACGACAAATCTTCCGATCGTCTTGCTCTGCGGCATCTAGGGAGCCGCTCACGAACGCGGCCGGCGTGAGCCAACCTTTCCTCGAGACCAACGATTGATATCAGTCGTAGAAGCGGAGCGCGTATTGGGGCTTCCCCCTTTTTGTTCGCTCGCCGAGACGAGCGACTATCATTTGCCCGCATGCGGGAAACACGTTTCGGAGACATCACGGTTCGATTGACCGGTGGTGAGGACCGCGAAGGGGGGGGCGAGGGCCCGGTGGTGGTCCTGATGCACGGCTTCGGCGCCCCCGGAACGGATCTCGTCGGGCTCTGGCGGATGCTCGATGTGCCGAGCCAGGTGCGCTTTGCATTTCCTGAAGCGCCCCACGAGGTTCCAGGTCTCTTCGGCGCGCGCGCGTGGTGGATGGTGGACTTCGAGCGGGCGGAGCGAGCCATGGCGGAGGGGCCGCGCAGCTACGCCGACGAGATTCCTCCCGGGATGGAGTCGGCGACCGACCAGGTCGTGCGCATGATCAACGCGATGCAGGCGGAGCTAGCGGTTCCGGACGATCGGCTGGTCATCGGGGGGTTCTCTCAAGGGTCGATGGCAGCCTGCAACGCCGTGTTCACGCGAGACGTGACTCCTGCCGGCCTCGTTGTGCTCTCCGGCACGCCGGTGAACCTCGATGCCTGGAGGTCGGGAATGGCCTCCAAGCCGCAGGTGCCCGTGTTCCAAAGCCACGGCGCGAGCGACCCGCTCCTTTCTTTCGAAGCCGCGGAGCAGCTCCGCGACGCGATGCGTGCGGCGGGCCTAGCGACCGACTGGGTTCCGTTTCGAGGCGGGCACGAGCTGCCAATGCCAGTCCTCGAGGGGCTCAGCCGTTTTCTGTCACAGCTCGTTGCTTGAGCCCTCTCGCTTTTCGATCAAACCTCGCTTGCTCAGCGAAGGATGAAAAACTTGGACACACGCACCGCCGCCTTCTTCGACCTCGATCGGACGCTGCTCGACATGAACAGCTCGACGCTCTGGGCCAAACACGAGCTCCGCAGCCGAAGCATTTCGTT
>JBLYYU010000030.1:0-7133 GCA_048550275.1 Polyangiales bacterium | reverse complement strand
CGCGGCAAAGCGGTGAACATGGCCGCCCACTTCGAGATCGACGCTGTCATCGACCCTGTCGAGACCCGCCGCTGGGTGCTCAGCGCAATCACGCCGAGCTAACCTTCGAGGGATGCGTGAACCTCGGCGGCAGCCCGCGCGCCTGCCGAGATCGCTCCGTCCATGTACCCACACCAGCGTTTCGCGCTCTCGGTGCCGGCCCAGAAGATTCGTCCGCTCGGCTTTCGGAGATGCTCCCCTCCCGCGGTGAGCACACCCGGCGTGAGCGGGGTGATGCAGCCGGTGCTCCAGGGATCGGCCGCCCAGTCCTTTTCGACATAGCCGGTGGCGTCGAGAGCCTTCGGGCCGAAATAGCGGGCGAGCTCTTCGCGGAGGCCTTCCTCACGGGCCTTGCGGCCTGCCAGATGAGGAGCTTCGACGACCGAAAGAAAACAACTGAGCACACCGAGCGAAGCGTCCTCGGGCGAGTTGTCGAATACGAGCTGAATGGGGCTTCGATCGCTTTGCATCGCCCCGTTGAGCCCGTCCGCGCGCCAGAAGGGACGCTCGTACAAGACGGCCGCTTTGACGATCGGCAATCGCGGCAGCCTGGACCAGCCGTTGACCAGATCCTGACGAGGCTTGGGAAGCTCCGGCCTGAAATCGATGCGGCTGGTGTCGGCGGGCGCCATGGCAACAATCACGCGATCCGCGGTAAAGGTTTCATTGGCCGTGACCACGCGCATCCGGGTCGGCGCACGGTCTTCGACTCGGAGAACGGGGCGGCCGAGGAGCACGCGGTCGCCTAGCGCGGCGGCCATGCGCTCGGAGATCACCTGCGAACCGCCTTCGATGCGCTGGTCTTGGGCGCCGCCGTCGTTGAGGATGACCGGCAGGATGCCTCCGGCGGAGCGAAGGTAGTGCAAGACCCAGAGGAGCGAGATCCGCTCAGGGTAACCGGACCAGACCGCCCGGCTGATCAGACGGAACACCGCTGGCGTGAAGCTCGTCGCGGCGTGCTCGCGGAGCCAATCGCCAAGGGTGATCTTGTCGAGAGCAGAGGCCTCCTTCATGCGCCATGGCTCGCCGACCGGCATCTTCTTGCAGAGACGATCGAGCTTCCAGGCGACCTTTGCGAAATCGGCAGCTTGCGAAAGACTGACGTCCGGTAGAAAGCCACGAGAGATGAGCCCTTCGATGTCGTAGGTCGTGTCGCCGTCGTAGTAGTGGTCGAAGGCGCCGATGCCGAGCTCGGCGATCAGATCGGCGACGGCGTCTTGCCCGGGACCGATCCACTCACCGCCGACTTCGACGATGTGACCCCCGCCGATCGGCATGTTGAGCGTGCGACCGCCGACGCGATCGCGCGCCTCGAGAACGACGAAGGATTCGATACCGCGCTTCTGAAGCTCGCGACCGGCCATCAGCCCGGAAAGCCCGGCGCCCACCACGACCACATTGACGTGGCGTTCCGCTCCGGAGGCGGCCGCGCGCACCAGGGACGGCGCCGCGATGGACGCCGCGGCAGCCGCGCCGCCGGTCACGCGGACGAATCGCCGCCGGCTGAATCGATCGTTCATGGCGCGGTACATCCTTTCCCCGCCGCCAACCAGGCGACGATTGGCGGTAGGTCTTCCGCCGGGACGGCCGTTACGACACCTCGCATGATCGCGTCGGCATCGCCTCGGGACCCCGCAGCGGCCTCTTGGAGGCGACGCTCGAGGTAGCCGGCGTACTGACCGCAGAGACGGGACGCAAAGAGCGGGTCGCTGCCCTCCCCGTTTGCCCCGTGACATGCAGCGCAGTGCTGAACGAAGAGCGCGGCGCCCTGGGCTCGCTGGGCATCGTCGAGCTTGGCGTGTGCAAGCTCGAGCTCGGGCATCTCGGACAAGTACCGGGCGATCTCCGGGACCTCCGCCGGCGGCAACGCGCGGGCGTACGGGTCCATCACCGGCAGCCGCATCGTCCCGCTTCGCAGACGGTAGAGCTTGTTCTCGAGCACGGCTTTGCGTTGGCCGCTTAGCCGTGGAATCGAACCGTCCGGCCGGCCGCTCCCGTCGTGCAAATGACAGGAGACGCAATGCGCGTATGCAGGCGGCTGATCGGCAGGGGTTTGGTCGGCGAGCACCTCATCGATTCGCGCGGCCTGCGCTGCGTCGGGCCTGCGGCTGGTCAGCCAGACTAGAAGCGCGAGTCCGACGAGAGCGAGCAGGGCAAGGGCGGTGGCGAGCTTCCGCATTTCGGACGGGAGCATACCAGAGGTTTCGACTCTGCGGCTCGCTCGGATGTGGTACTGAGTGAGCGCAGATGAACGCGGTCGACCAGGTTCAGCTCAACTTCGACCCCGCGACGCTGGCGCTCCTCAACATTCTGATCGGCCTGATCATGTTCGGGGTGGCGCTCGACATTCGCGTCGACGATTTCAAGCGCGTCGTTCGCGACCCCCGTGGGCCGCTGATCGGCCTCGGGGCGCAGTTCATCCTCCTTCCAGCGATGACCTTCTTACTGGTTCTGATCATCGAACCGCTTCCCTCGATCGCACTCGGCATGATGATGGTCGCGGCCTGTCCAGGAGGGAACTTCTCGAACTTCCTCGCCCACCACGCGAAGGCGAACTCGGCCTTGAGCGTGAGCATGACCGCAATTTCTAACGCCCTAGCCATCTTCATGACCCCCGCTAACCTCTCGTTCTGGGGTGGCTTGAACCCGAGTACGGCAGCGATTCTGAGGGAGGTCGACCTCGACCCCTTCGCCATCTTCAAGACCATCCTCATCATCCTCGGACTGCCCCTCGTGCTGGGGATGCTCGTTGCTGCCAAGAAGCCCGCGCTCGCCGCTCGGATGCGCACACCGATGAAAGTGTTTTCCCTGACGGCGTTCGGCTTGTTCATCGTCGGGGCGTTGATCGGCAACTGGGAGCAGTTCTTACGAAACGTCGGCCTCGTGGCGTTCGCGGTGGCTATTCACAATGCCCTCGGGCTAGCCCTCGGCTATTGGTCGGCACGAGCTCTCGGCTGTCACCGGTACGATTCACGCGCTATCTCGATCGAGGTGGGCATTCAGAACTCCGCGTTGGCCCTGGTCCTGATCTTCGGCTTCTTCGATGGGCTCGGCGGGATGGCGATCATCGCCGCCTGGTGGGGCGTCTGGCATTTGATCTCCGGTCTGACCGTCGCTACGTACTGGTCGAAACGGCCGGTTCCCATTCCGGAGGCGCTGTGACGAACCCTCCGATCTACGAAGACCTCCTCGAGAAACTGGTGCACGTGTACGACGAAGGCCCGAGCGCCTCGCTTGGCGTGTTCGAGATCCCTGTTTCCGCGTATACCGATGAAACACGGCTTCGTTCGGAGCGTGACCTGCTGCGTCGTCTGCCGATGGCCGTCGCCCACTCGTCCCAGTTGCAGGCGGGCGGGTCCGCTCTGGTCCACGATGCGCTCGGAGCTCCGATCGTCATCACGCGCAATCGCAACGGAGAGCTCCGCGCCATGCTCAACGTCTGCCGTCACCGAGGGACGCGCCTGGTCGAGCAGTCCGGCTTTTGCAAGCTTCGGAAGGGTTTTCACTGCCGGTACCACGGCTGGACCTACGACCTCGACGGAAAGCTCACCCAAGTCCCGCGGGAAGAGCTCTTTCCGTCGCTCGATAAGAGCAAGCTCAACCTGGCACGCCTGCCGGTGACCGAGAGATTCGGCTTCATCTGGGTCGTGGCGACGCCGTCCGAGGGCTACGACTTCGACGCTTTTCTCGATCCGCTCGAACCGGACCTCGGCCCCCTGGGGCTCGAGAAGCACGTCGTCTTCCGCCGAGCCACCACCACCGCTCGCACGAACTGGAAGCTCGTCATGGAAGCTTTTCTCGACGGCTACCATGTTCGCCATCTCCACAAGAAGACGGTCGGCCCCTACTTCTCAGAGCATCAGAGCTATTCGGAGCTCACCGGCCCACACGTTCGCGCGGTCGTCGGCAGAGGAGGCTTTCGCGAAGCGGTGGCGAGCAACGCAATCGGCGATATTCGCGACTTTGCCACCCCGACCTATGTGATCTTCCCAAACACGATCTTCGTTGCACAGCCGGGCTTCGTGAGTAGGGCCAGCGCATACCCGACCGGGCTCGATGAGGTCTACTGGGAGCACGACCTGATCATTCCCGAGGAGCCAACGGACGACAAAGCGCGGGCTCACTGGGAGCTAAACTTCGAGCTCATTCAGAACGGCGTGTTCAAGGGCGAAGACCTCTGGGTCTGCGAACAGATTCAGCAGGGGCTTCTGAGCGGCGCCAACGAGCACCTGACCTATGGCGTCGAAGAGGCGCCGATTCGCTGGTGGCACGACGAGCTCGACCGCCGCATCGAGGAGTTAGCATGAGTGAAACGGAACCGATCGTCGTAAGCCGCGAGAACGCCGTGGCCGCCATCGAGCTCAACGACCCGCCATACAACCGCCTGAGCATGGCCCTCGTCGATGCGCTTGAAAGCGCAATACGGACACTCGACTCCGACGAGAGCGTTCGAGCCGTCATCTTGCGCGGGGCGGGAGGTGAGAACTTCTCGGTCGGCGCAGACATTCGAGAGTTCGGCGCGGCCGCCTCGGGACGGGGCGTCCAGCATTTCATCGAGCAACGGCTTCGTGTGATTCGGAGCATCGAGACGATGAGCAAGCCGGTGGTCTGCGCGATTCGCGGGGCATGTCTGGGCGGCGGGCTCGAAATCGCGCTCGCCTGCCATTTTCGGATCGCCGCCCGAGGCTCGAAGATAGGCCTTCCCGAGGTCGAGCTCGGAGTGGTACCCGCATGGGGTGGAACCCAGCGCCTGACTCGAACGGTGGGCCGGGCGCGGGCGCTCGAGATCATGCTCCTCGCAAAGAAGCTCGGCGCTGAAGAAGCCCTCGAAGCGGGCTTGCTCAATTCGATCTGCGAGCCGGAAGAGCTCGACGCCCGCGTCGCCGCGCTCGCCGGAGAGCTCGCGTCCAAGGCCCCGCTCGCCGTTGCGGGTATACTGAACGCAGTGATTCAGGGCGGCCCGAAATCCTTGGACGAGGGACTCGCGCACGAGTACGCGGCCCTCGAGCGCGTGATGACCTCGGAAGATCTGCAGGAAGGCGTCATGGCCTTCTTCCAAAAACGCCCACCGAAGTTCAAAGGGAAGTGACCGTCTACTTCTTAGCGAGCTTGGCCCACGAGTCTCTGAGCTGAATGGTCCGATTGTAGACCGGACGCTCCGGGCTGCTGTCCGGATCGACGACGAAGTAGCCGAGACGCTCGAACTGAACGCGCTCACCCGGACCGCGCGAGGCGAGGTTCGGTTCGAGCTTGGCGTGCTCGAGCACTTCCAGTGATTCCGGATTGATGCGCGTGGTGAAGTCACCCTCGAGCGAATCGTCGAGCGGGTTCTCGTCAGTGAACAAGCGATCGTAGAGCCGGACTTCGGCGTCGACTGCGTGCTTGGCGCTGACCCAGTGAATCGTCCCGCGGACTTTGCGTCCGTCCGGCGCGTTGCCGCCCTTCGATTCCGGATCCCAAGTGCAGCGCAGCTCGACCACCTCGCCCGCCTCGTCCTTGATGACCTCGGTGCAGGTGACCAGGGCGCCGTAGCGGAGCCGCACTTCCTTGCCCGGCGCCAAGCGAAACCACTTCTTCATGGGCTCTTCCATGAAGTCGCCGCGCTCGATGTAGACCTCGCGGGTGAGGTGCACTTGGCGCGAGCCGAAGCTTTCGTCGTTGGGGCTGAAGGGGGCAT
The DNA here is from genome assembly GCA_048550275.1 of Polyangiales bacterium. GTDB lineage: Bacteria > Myxococcota_A > Polyangia > Polyangiales > Houyiibacteriaceae > SG8-38. Next base: position 1,417 of record JBLYYU010000030.1, on the reverse strand, counting down.
CGAGCACGAGCTCCTCGCCCTCTGGGAAGTTCTCGATCACGAGCTTGAGTGGACGAAGAACCGCCATCGTTCGCGGCGAGGTCGCGTTTAGGTCTTCGCGGAGCGCGTGTTCGAGGAGGCCGACGTCGACGATGCTGTCGCGACGCGAAACCCCGATTCGCTCCGCAAAGCGCCGAATGGCGGCTGGCGTGAAGCCGCGGCGGCGCATCCCGGCGATGGTCGGCATGCGCGGGTCGTCCCATCCGTTCACGTGGCCTTCTTCGACGAGGCGTTTCAGCAAACGCTTGCTCATCACCGTGTAGGTCAGGTTCAAACGGGCGAACTCATACTGCCAAGGCGTCGGATCGAAGTCGAAATGCGACACGAACCACTGGTAGAGCGGGTTGTGGTGCGCGAACTCGAGTGTGCAGACCGAATGGGTGATCCCTTCGAAGGCATCGGACATCGGATGCGCGTAGTCGTACATCGGGTAGATGCACCAGTCGTCGCCCGTGCGGTGGTGGGTCACTTTGCGAATCCTGTACATCAGCGGGTCGCGCAGGTTGACGTCCTTCGACGCCATGTCGATCTTCGCGCGCAGCACGTGCGCACCCTCTTCGAAATTGCCAGCCCGCATGCCCGCGAGGAGCTCCAGGTTCTCTTCGACGCTCCGCTCGCGGAAGGGGCTGTTCACGCCCGGCTTGTAGAAATCTCCGCGGCCTTCGCGGATCTCCTCGTGGGTCTGGCTGTCCACGTAGGCGAAGCCACGTTGGATCAGGTCCACCGCGCAACCGTAGAGCTTCTCGAAGTAGTCGGAGGCGAAGTACTCGTGGCTCCCCCAATCGAACCCCAGCCAGCGCACGTCCTCGCGAATTGAGTCGACGTACTCGGTGTCTTCGGCTTCGGGGTTCGTGTCGTCGAACCGCAAATGGCAGCGCCCCTGCGCGGCGAGGTCAGCGGTCGTGAAGTTCAAACAGATCGATTTCGCATGCCCGATGTGCAGGTAGCCGTTCGGCTCCGGCGGGAACCGGGTCACGACCTGGCCGCCGTGCTTGCCGGTCCGGAGATCCTCCAGGACCAGATCGTGGACGAAGTTCGGCGCGTTCTCTTGGCCCTCGGCCTTGCCGTTCGGCTCGCTCATGCCGCAGGTCTAGCGCGCTTTTCCGCCCGACGCCGCATTTGCGTCACTGCCCCTGTACGCCGCCGACTTCGACGAACACCGGAAGGTGATCGGAGAGGCTTCCGCAGCGCTCGGGCGGGCAGCGACCGGCATCTCCGACCTCGAGCCCACGAACGAGGACGAGATCGATCACCATCTCGAAGGGGTCGAAGCTCGTGTAACGGTCGGACAGAGCAAGGCCCTGGTGCGCGTCCTCGTAGTCGCGATCTATGAACGACTTGACCGCAGGGACGGTCACGACTCCATTGTCGAGGTCAT
>JBLYYU010000029.1:0-11898 GCA_048550275.1 Polyangiales bacterium | reverse complement strand
GGGCTCCATGATTCGGGCGATGTGCTCTGGCCGTACGCCAGGGCCGCTATCGGATACCGCGAAGAGCAAGTGATCGTCCCCGTCGGGCCGGACCTCAACAGCGACATCGCCGCCGGTCGGCGTGAACTTCGACGCGTTGTCGAGCACATGCACCATGGCGCGCATGAGCTTGTCCGGGTCGCCCTGTGCCGGCATCGGCTCGTCGGGGACGCGCTCTACCAGAGTGACGTCGCGTTCGTCGAGCTTCGGTCGAATCTGTTCGAGCGCCCTCGCGGCGACGTCGCGAAAATCGTAGGGACGCGTGTAGTAGTGCATCCGCCCAGTTTCGAGCGAGCTGACGTCCAGCAACGTATCGACGACCGAACGAAGCCGCTGCGTCGAAGTTTCGATCGAGCCCAAACACTTGCGTTGCAAGTCCGTCAGCGGCCCGAGCTCTTCGTTCAGCAAGAGACGCAGGTAACCAACGACCGGAGTCATTGGCGTCGCGAGCTCGTGACTCACATTCTGAAGAAACTCGCGACGGAGCCGCGCGATGTCCTCGAGCCGTTGGTTGGTCTCCGAGAGCTCCACGATCTTCTTTTCGAGCCGCTCGACGATCTTCTGTGTGCGCTCCCGCAGCAATCGATCGCTTCCGGTGTCAGCCGACTCGCGGTGCCCGCCGAGGAACCGGGCGATGGTCTCGGCGAAGTGCGTCGCTGAAATCGGCTTGGCGATGAAACCGTCGCAGCCGACCGCCAGTGTCGAATCCCGGTCGCCCTCGGCCGTGATCGCGACGATCGGCACGTCCTCCAAAGTGGGGGTCCCGCGGAGCCGAAGGGTCACTTCGTAGCCGTCCAGGTCGGGAATGTTGATGTCCACCAGCACGAGATCGGGCACGGTTTCGCGGGCAAGCCGGATTCCTTCGACGCCGCCCTCCGCTTCGATCACCTCATGGCCGGCCGCCCCGAGCAGTTTCTGCACGAGGCGCCGATTGTTGGGATCGTCCTCGATGTGCAGGACCCGAGCCATTGGAAACGGATGCTAACAGCCTCTCGCACTTGCCGCACGCTTCGAGCCTGGCTAGGGATTGGAGTATGCCAGGGCGATTGGTCGATCAGCTCGTAGACGCCGGCCTCGTGACCGAGGCTCAGGCGCGCGAGAGCGATGCAGGTGATGCACACATGCCTTCCGGCCGTGTCGCCGAGAACCTGGTCGCCGCCGGTCTCGACGAACGCGCTCTGGCCGGCTTTTTCGTGATGCAGGGTTTCGGGCCGATGCTCCGTGCGCAAGACCTGGCACGCGCCGATCGAACCCTCGTCGGGAAACTGACCGGCGGCGCCGCACGTGAGCTCTACGCCATGCCGCTTCGACCCAGCCCTGCCGGCGCGATTGTTGCGATGGTCGATCCAACCGACGCCGGCGCTGTGGCGACGTTGGCTGAAACGCTCGGCGGGACGATCTTGCCGACGGTGGCGAAGCTTTCCGATCTTCTGGAGTCGATCGACATCGCCTACCCGCCGGAACGACCGACGCTAGTCACCGACCCGCTGGCGTTGTCGTTGGCGCGTGCGCGTTCGCGAACTCCGACAGGAGCGGTCCCGCTGGTCAATGCGAAACCGGTCTCGGGCACCGATCAAACGCAGCCTTCGTTCGATCCGACGTTCTCGGAGCTCGCCTCGACCGCGAGCCCCGTTTGGGATCGCGCCTGGAACCGTTCGAGCCCTGAACGAGATACACCGCCACGCGAAGCGTCGTTGACGCCCAAGGCGAGCCACATCCCATTGCCTACCGTGTCGGTTACGCCTCCCGTCGTGACGAACACGCCGGCACCGTTCGCCTCTTCGCGGCCGGCCGAGCCGACGCGACCTTCAACCGTGCGCCCTCCATCGGTTTCCGACTCCGCGATCGACGCTCACCTCGGCGAGCTCGCCTCGGTCGGCTCTCGCGACGAGGTCGTGCACGTCGCTTGCCAGGCCTGCTTGGCGGCCGCGCGTGGCGCTGCGTTCCTGGCGCTCCGACAAGGTGTGTTCCGCGGATGGGATGGCGCCGGCGAAGACGTGACGAGCGCCGGCATTCGCAGCCTCTGGGTGCCCGCTAGCAATCCTTCAATTCTGAACGAAGTTCTCCACTCGGGGCGCGTGTTCTCAGGAGCCTACGGACAGACCGCGGCGGACCACCTCTTCCGAGCGGCGCTGGGAAGCCAGGGCCGGCACGTCATCGTGGTTCCTGTGCTGGTGGGCGTCCGCATGGTCGGGGTGCTTTGCGCCAATGACCCGCTCTCAGCGGACACGTCTGCTGTGGAGCGCATCGCCGAGGCGATGGGGACGGCCTTCGAGCGGCTCATCGTGTCCCGAAAAGCCCGCGATTAGCGCGTGAAAACGGCCTGCAGGCTCGGATCAGCAGCCTTGGCGAGCCGGAGGAGCCGGCGTCGCTCCCGAAGAACGGAGGACGCATAGCCGTTCTGCTTGTCGCAGCGGCCCGAGTTGTACCAAGCGAGACCTTTTTGCACGTTGCCGCCGCAACGGGTGACGGCCCAGGCGTAGAGGCCGAGTCCGGCTTCGAGGACCTCTCGCTGGCAGGCACCGGGACGTCGGCTGCACTTCTCGCGATACGGTTCGTTGTAAACAAACGGCACGCTCTTGCCTCGGTACTTTGGATTGAGCTGCACCACGCCGCGCGCCCCGACCGGACTCACCGCAAGCGGATTGAGGCCCGATTCGCGCACGGCGATTCCGGCGGTCAGGAACGGGTCGACGCCTGCCCGATTGCTGGACTCGGTGATCAGTCGTGACAATGTCGCGATGCGGGCTCGACAACCGCCTTCGCTGACCCGGCAGTGCTGCACATGGATTGGCACGCCCTGCCGACTCTCACGAACGATCAGGCGTGCGTCGATGGCGCGTGCGAGCGCCAGCGATGTCGGATGATCTCCGACCGCGACGCGGTAGTCGATGCCCGTCGCGATCGGTGCAGGCACGGCTTCACTGAACGAGGGACCCGCTTCCGTTCGCGAGTGCCACGCGCTGAGAAAAACAACGCCGATGACCAATAGTGCGATTCGCATGACTCTACCCCGATAACCATCGAGAGGCCGGGACGGTAGGTCATGCGCTCACCTCGCGCCACCCCTAGGCGGCGTGACTGTGTCAATTTAGCTACAGTTGCTCGGCTTCGGCTTCGGCGGCCGGAGCAGCCTCTTCAGACTTTTTAGGCTTTTTCTCAGTGTCTTTGGGAGGTTCCGGGTTGGATTCCGAAGCGGACTCCGCTTTGGCGGGCTCCGGCTCCGATTCCTCGGAACCGCCCTTCGCCTCGGCAGCTGGCTCGCTGGGCGTCTCGCCGGCCTTGTCGCTGGCCTCAACGGCTTGGTCCTGGCTGGTGGTCTCTTCGCCTGCCTCGTCGCGCCCGCCGCGTCGGCGACCGCGTCGCCGGCCTCGACGCCGCTTGTTGCCGTCGGAGTCACCGTCGTCGTCCGTGCTTGCGGACGCGTTGTTGTTGCTGCGTTCCGCGCCGCCTCCGAGTGAGTCGAGTAGCTCGACGTCGAGTACCGCAAGGGGAAGCGAGGCACGCCGAATGCCGACGCCGACCTCTTCCATCGACGCGGCGAGTGCGTCCGCGTCGAACACCGCACAGGGCGCCGCGCCTTCCGCGTGCGCTTCGGCCGTAGCCCCTTCGCGCACCTGACCCAGGGTGACGACCCAGCCGGCCCGCGCGTGATCGAAATGATGAAGTCCGCCCCGAAGCGCGACGATGGCGTCGTTGCTGACGGGCTGGTTGCCTCGATAGATGCTGATCGCGAGCGGAGTCTCTTCGGGACCGCGGCGCAATGTGCCCGCTAGGTTGAAGTCACCGGCGTCGGCGCGAACCGCACGAAGAGACTGAACGCCGGCGGCGTTCAGCCAAGTGGCGAGAAGCTCGAGGAGCGCACCGTCCGGAAGGTCGCGAAGACGCTTGATGAAGGCTCGGCGAACGTTCTGTCGCTGCCGGTCGGCGGCGCGAATCGCATCGCGCTCCGCGTTGACCGCATCGTTGGGCAGATCCCACTCGAGGAGGGCCACCTGTCCGTCTCCCTCGCGGAACCTGGGGCGGCCGCCGGAGGCCTGCCGCTTCGCGTTGTCGCCTCTCACCGCCGCGCCCAAGGTCGGCGCAAGCAGCGCCGGGGTGCCGGCGAGCCGGCCGCTCTCGATCAGCTTCTCGGCGACCTGCACGAGGCTTCGGGCCTTGCGGGTGCCGCCTCGGAGGGCCGTCTCGATGGCGTCCGAGAGGTCGCGGCCTACCGGTTCGCCGGATTCGGCGGCTCTGGTGGCTGGGGGCTGCTGCTCCTTGCGGGAGCGCCCGCGAGAGGAAGGGCGGCGCTCTGAACGCGAATCCGAGCGGGACCTCGAGCGGGATTCCGGTCGGGATTCCGGGCGGGATTCCGATCGGGAGTCCGAGCTGGACGAGCCATCGTCGTCTCGTCGACGACGGGAGCGGCGCTTTCGGGGCTTACGGCCCTCGCGCGAATCGTCGTCGAGGTTCGCGAGGATCAGCTCGTCGTCGTCATCTTCTTCCGGGAAAACATCAGCACCTGGAAGGCCTTGCGCGGCAATGCTCGTATCTTCCTCAGGCTCGGGGGCGTCGCTGTCCGAGGTCGGCGCTTCATCGGCGGCCGCCTCGGCCTCGGGTGCCTCCGGCATATCGCTGTCGCTCGGCTCGGCCTCCTCGACGGCGTCTTCCGGCAGGTCGCGCAGCGCGAACACACCGGGCTTCACCTTGAGAATCGGCGCGTCGCCACGGTCCTTCTTGACCATGGTGGAGAGCCTCGAGCTCATCGTGGTTTCGGGGGTCTTACCGACGTGCGATAGAAGGTTCTTCTCGATCGCGATTTCGGTGATTTTTTTGTAGTGGAGGGGCTTTCCGGCCATGCGGAGAACCTCCACGGCTGCTTCCGTGAATGTCATTTTTGATTTCGTTCCTGTCACTCCGGTGGGCGATGTGGGTTGGCACCTGGGGGATTGCGACGGGGAGCGGATTCGCTCCACCCGCGCAATGTCCCGTGGCCCTGAGGGCTGTCAGCCAAGCTCGTTCGCACTCCGACCGGACAAAAGCGGTTGGTAAATTGGTTTGCGGGTCAAAGGGACCCGTTCGTCTTCCATCGGTACCACCGAGCCTGCGGTGAGGCAACGAAACGGTCCTCTAAAAGGTCACAAATCGTCCTGCGCCCTTCCCGTGGCCCCGGTCAATTCTCGTTTGGCGCCTTAATCCCTGAGGATTTGACTTTGACCAGCCCCCAGCCCATACGGCCAGCTTGCGGGAAATTGGCTCTGGCCGATCGCCGCTGTTACAGCCGAAAGGGCATGGGCAGGGGGCGTTTGTGTCAGGGGGTCGTCGCGGCTGTGGCACGCGAGACACGCGCTTTGGAACCACCTGCAGCGTTTTCGGGGCGAAGCGCGGTTGGCCCGCTCTTCGCATAGGTAGCGCGTCGAGGAGATTCGAATGAAGAACAAGGAAATTGGCATATTGCTCGGGGGCGTGAGCGCGGAGCGTGAAATCTCGCTCAAGACCGGCGAAGCCATGTTCGAGGCACTCAAAGCCCGGGGCTACAAGGTCCAGAAGGTCTTCGTCGACGGGGACATCGACCGGGTCCTCCGGCAGACCACCATCGACGTAGCCGTCATCGGCCTTCACGGCACCTATGGAGAGGACGGCTGCATCCAGGGCCTCCTCGAAACCATCGGCATCCCGTACACCGGCTCCGGCGTTCTTTCGAGCGCCCTCGCGATGGACAAGCTCAAGAGCAAGGAGCTTTTCCGCCTCTACAACGTGCCGACCCCCTCGTACTACGTGGTGCGGAGCGGCGACCTCGACCGGCTCGAGCAGATCCACAGCTCGTTTGGCTTCCCGAGCTTCGTGAAACCCCGGAGCGGCGGTTCGAGCGTGGGCGCCGGTGAGGCCAAGAGCCTTGGTGAGCTGCAGCAGCGCTGCGAGGACGCGGCGCGCTTCGACGAGTGGATTCTGGTCGAGCGCCTGATCCGCGGTCGCGAGGTGGCCGTCGGCGTGCTCGACGGAAATGCCCTCGGCGCCATCGAAATCGAGCCCAAAGGGGGCTTCTACGACTACAAGTCGAAGTACCAAAAGGGGCAAAGCGAGTATCACTTCCCCGCCAGGCTTTCGCCGACCCGGTATCAGGGCGTTCTGAACCTGGCCGAGCGGGCCGTCCATGCCGTTGGTGCGACCGGTGCGACCCGGGTCGACCTTCTGGTCACCTCCGACGAGAACGAATACGTGCTCGAGGTGAACACCCTGCCCGGCATGACCCCTACGTCTCTGCTGCCCAAAATCGCGGCTGGGGCTGGCTACGACTTCGGCGACCTCTGTGAGGCGATCCTGGAAAGGGCGGCTCTGCACGTCGGAGAGGGGCTTCCAAGCGTCTCTGAGGCCGAGCGGGCCGCATCTACGGGCCAACGGCTGCCCATTCCGCCCGCCGAATAGCGAAGCACCCCCGGTTCGCCGCTCCGCGGAGGGGGTCCCTAGGCGATGAAGTCGTTTCGCTGAGGCCATTCTTGACAATTCCGATGTGGGAACACATAAACCCCACAGAGTGAAGCTCTCGAACAAAGGCCGGTATGGCGTTCGCGCCATTTTCGACATCGCCTTCCATAGCGCTGGCAAAGCGACGCAGATCAAAGACATCTCGCGCCGGCAGGCCATTCCTCCGCGCTTCCTCGAGCAGATTTTCCAGGACCTCAAGCGGGCCGGCCTGGTCACCTCGAAGCGCGGCCCCCGTGGCGGCTACGCGCTCGCGATGGATCCGGACGACATTCGGCTGGGCGACATCGTGCGAGCGCTCGAAGGGCCGATCCTTCTGGCGGGCAGCGACGCCAACGGCGACTCCGACGAGACCAGCCGGGTCGTGACCGAAACAGTCTTCACAGAGCTCTCCGAGAGCATCGAGGGGTGCTTCGACGCGATCACGATCCAAGATCTATGTGATCGAGGTGACGCACACGGCGTTCGCCGCGCGCCGCCTCGACGTTACGTGTATTCGATCTGATGTCCGCAGCCGTTGTCGATAGCGTCCTCGATCTCGTCGGTGAAACTCCGGTCGTTCGCCTGCGCAAGCTCTCGCCCGAAGGAGGCGCGATCATCTGGGGAAAGTGCGAGCACTTGAACCCCGGCGGTTCGGTGAAAGACCGGATTTGTCTCGCGATGATCGAAGCAGCGGAGGCGGAAGGACGGCTACGGGCTGGGGACACCATCGTCGAACCGACGAGCGGCAACACCGGCATCGGGCTCGCCCTCGTCTGCGCGCGCAAGGGATACAAGCTCGTGCTCACCATGCCGGCGAGCATGTCGCTCGAGAGGCGCGCGCTGCTCGAAGCGTATGGTGTCGAGATCGTGCTCACCGAGCCGGACCGCGCGATGGAAGGCGCGATGGCAGCGGCGCGACGCATCGTCGAGGAACGTGGCGCCTACATGCCCGAGCAGTTTTCAAATCCTGCGAACCCAGGAATCCACCAACGCACGACGGCGACAGAGCTTCTGCACGCGTTCGAGGGGATGCAGATCGACGCGTTCGTTGCGGCGGTCGGCACCGGCGGCACGGTGAGCGGCGTCGGCGAAGCACTCAAAGCGCGCAATCCGGAAACGCGGGTGTTTGCGGTCGAGCCGGCGGCGAGCCCGGTGCTCCTTGGGGGTCCAGCGGGGCCCACCAAGATTCAGGGGCTCAACGCGGGGTTTGTTCCTCAGAACTATCACAGCAACGTCGTCGACGAAGTGATCGGGGTCGACGACCAAGACGCCTGGGACACCAAGTTGGCGCTCGCGACCGACGAAGGCTTGCTCCTAGGCATCAGCGCGGGCGCGAATGTCTGGGCGTCGATCGAAGTCGCCAAGAAGCTCGGGCCAGACAAGACGGTCGTTACGGTCCTCTGCGACACAGGCGAGCGCTACTTCAGCTTGGGAGAGTACTTCAAATGAGCCGGGCGCAGCGCGTTCTGGTGGTCGGCGCGGGCGGTCTCGGATCCCCGGTGTTGCGCTTGCTTGCTAGGAGCGGCGTCGAGCATATCACGCTGATCGACGACGACACCGTCGACGAGAGCAACCTTCATCGCCAAACGCTCTATTCCGTGGCGGACGTTGGCCGTCGCAAGATCGAACGCGCGGCCGCCGTGCTTCGCGAGCTCTCGCCCAAGGTGACCGTGAATGCGGTTGAGGGTCGCTTCGTCCCTGCGACCGCCATGGAGCTCTTGAAAGGCCACAGCCTCGTCATCGAAGGCGCTGACAATCTGCCCACCAAGTTCTTGGTCGCGGACGCGGCGCGTTTGGCGGGTCTCCCGGCCGTGCAGGCCGGCGCGGTGCGCTGGGCCGGTTGGGCGTTTTGCGCCCTCCCCGATTCGGCCTGTCTACGCTGCCTCTTCGAGGACATCCCCCGCGACCGAATCGAGACCTGCGCCGAAGCCGGCGTCGTCGGCCCGCTGGTCGGAGTCCTCGGTGGGCTCGAGGCCGCTTTGGCGTTGCGCTTGCTTCGGGGTGAACGCCCCGCGGGCGAGCTTTGGCACTACGACGCGCTCAGAGGTTCACTTCGCAAGACGTTCGTACGTCGGCGAAGCGACTGCCCCCTGTGCGCAGGAGAGATTCAGGACTTACGGATGGAGCGGTACGCGGCGGCTTGCGCTGCCTGAGGCATGCTTTCATCTGTTTGGACTCAGAAAGGAACAAAAATGGCTGTTACGGTACGCATTCCAACCCCACTCCGAACCTTGACCGGCGGTGCAGACGAAGTCTCCGTCGACGGGGGCACGGTCAACGAGGTCATCGCGAGTCTCGAGGCAAATCACCCGGGCATGAAGGATCGCCTGTGTGACGAAAAGGGCGTGCGCCGCTTCGTGAACATCTACGCGAACGACGAGGACATTCGCTTTCTCGACAACCTCGAGACGACGCTCAAGGAGGGCGACACATTGAGCATCGTACCGGCGATCGCGGGCGGGGCCTCGCGTTGAGCCTCGACGCCGCAGCACGGCGTCGGTACGCACGTCAGCTTCTTGTCGGTGAGATCGGCGAGGCAGGCCAGGAGCGCCTGCTCGACGCACGGTTTCGCCGCGGGGCGGACGGCGACCAGGACGCATACGCTGTGGCGGCGGACTATTTGAGACGGGCGGGCTGCGCCGCCGACGTGAACGGAACGGCGATTCGCTTGCCGAGCACCGAAGCGGTGACGCGGTTTGCGGGCTCTCCGGAGCTCGAAGAATCGGCGGCTGCGATCATGGGCGCGTTTTCGGCGGTCGAGCACATGAAGGAAGTCCTCGGCATTGCGGCATCGCGCGAGCTGTCTGCCGAGCTTCGACTGAGCGACGAGGGCTGATGCGTTTTCGGAAAATGGAGTCGATCGTCGAGGCGGTGGGCAACACCCCGATGGTGCGTTTGCGTACGCTCGAAAAGGAAGCGCCGGGGACGAAGATCTTCCTGAAGCTCGAGTACGCAAACCCCGGCGGCTCGGTAAAGGACCGCCCTGCCCGTCAAATGATGCTCGACGCAATCGAAGACGGCCGGCTGCGAAGCGACAAGATCCTGATCGACGCGACCAGCGGCAACACCGGCGTCGCCTACAGCCTATTTGGGGCCGCGATGGGCTACCGGATTCAGCTCGTGATGCCGTCGAACGTTTCGCAGGCCCGCAAGGACATCACGCAGGCCTTTGGGACGGAGATCATCTACAGCGACCCGATGGAGGGCTCGGACGGCGCCATCCGGCAAGTGCGCAAGCTGGTCGCCGAGGACCCGGGCCGCTACTTCTACCCAGACCAGTATTCAAACCCATCGAACCCGCGTGCTCACTACCTCGGTACGGGTAGCGAGATCATCGAGCAGGTCGGCGACGAAGTGACGCATTTCGTTGCGGGGCTCGGCACCAGCGGCACCTGCATGGGGACGACGCGGCGCCTGCGCGAGCACAGCCGTAAGGTGGAGTGCATCGCGGTCGAACCGGCGGAGGCGCTTCACGGCCTCGAGGGGCTCAAGCACATGGAGAGCTCGCTCGTTCCGGAGATTTACGACCCGAAGCTTCCCGATGAGATTCTGCCGGTCGGCACCGAAGCCGGCTGGGACATGTCGGATCGATTGGCGGCCCAAGAAGGTTTGCACGTCGGTCATTCGACGGGTGCAAACGTGGCTGGCGCGCTCGAAGTGGCGAAGCGGCCCGAGGCGAGCTGCGTCGTCGCCATCGCCTGTGACCGGGGTGACCGGTACTTCGCTCCAATGAAATGGGAGAAGCACTATGAGTGGTGAGTCGTTTCCTTGGATCTCTGGAAACCTCGAGATCGACAAGGCGGTGATGGACGAGATCGAGCGGGATGCGCTCGACTGCTACCCGAGCGAGAGCTGCGGCTTCGTCTTCGGACCTGCGGACGAACCAGCGCTCCTCGACGCCGTTCAGCGTGAAGAGAACGAGGCCGACAAGTACCACAAGCTCGACCCGGTCACGTTCCCGCGTACTTCGAACATGTACTTCAAAATCAACGAGCTCCGCGCGGCGCGCACGTTCGAGCAGGGGCGGACCGACGGCCGGCCGGTGAAGGTCATCTATCACTCGCACTGCGACGCCGGGGCGTACTTCTCCGAAGAGGACGCTGCGACGTTTGCAAACGACGGCCAGCTCATGTGGCCTTGCGCTTACATCGTGGTGAGCATCATGAACGGCAAAGTGGCCGAGCGGCGGCTCTGGGTCCACCAGCCCGGTACGAACGACTTCGTCGAGTCTACGCTGACCGTTCGTGAGCCTTGAAAGCTCAGCGGGTCGTGTGGCGCTGACGCTCGCGGAGACGAGCCTTCTTGCCACGCAGGTCGCGGAGGTAGTACAGGCGCGAGCGACGGACGTGGCCGCGGGCGGCGACTTCGATCTTCTCGATGCGCGGTGAGTGGAGCGGGAAAATACGCTCGACGCCGACACCGCCGGAGACCTTGCGGACCGTGAAGGTCGCGCCCGCGCCACCGCGGGTCTTGCGAATCACGACGCCTTTGAAGACCTGGATTCGCTCCTTCTCGCCCTCCCGGATACGGAAGTGCACGTTGATCGTGTCGCCCACGCGAAACTCGGGACGGTCACGCATTTGCGACTTCTCAATCGCGTCGATTTCAGGAACGGTTCCACTCATCACTAAGCCTCTTGCGAATCGGAGCCCGGAGGTAGCACGGGGCCAAAACGCGGTCAAATCGGGTTGTTAGCCGAGGATTTCGGCGCGAGAAGCCGATCCAGGCTGATCGCGACGGCCGCCCGGACCGAGAGGTGGTTGAACTCGCTCGGGCCTTCGATCGGTTCGAGAAACACGTCCGCTCGCTGCAAAACACGGTCGCTCAGGCCGTGGCCGGTCCCGAAGAGGAGCAGCGTAGGCAGGGACTCGGTGCGTAGGCGCTCCGCTTCCTCGGCGTAGCTGCTGCGGTCCGGACCGGATTTGGCCGAGGTGACCACCAGTCGGGGTGTTTTCCCCGTTTCGGCTTCGATCGCGGCGATCGCCTCGTCGAGGGAGTGGCTCAGTCGGACGAGCGCAATGGCCTCCCCACGTTCCGGAAAGCGGCTCGTCCCTGCCCCAGCGGTCCAGTGATCGATGATCTTCTGGACCACCGGATGCTGAGCGTCGATCGGGCTCACCACGAAATACCCGGCAAGCCCGTAGGTGCGCGCGCTCCGAGCGATGTCGTGGACATCGAGGTTGGTCACGGAGGTGGTGACCTCCTCGCCTTCACGGTTGACGACGGGGTGGTGGATGAGAGCGCAGTAGACTGGGGGCACGGCGGGGGCTTATCACAGGGGGAGTCGGGGGTCATCGGAGAACGGTTCGGCTTGGGGGATGGACGCGGCTCGGAAAAAAGCGCGATACGGGTACCCTGCGGACGGGTCGGCTTGCAAAGGTGGCCGGAGGGGCTTGGGGCCGGAGGCCACGC
>JBLYYU010000028.1:0-10479 GCA_048550275.1 Polyangiales bacterium | reverse complement strand
TTCCTCGGTCTTGCCGAAGCCAAACATCTGCAGGAACACCTCGCTCAGCGTCGCCTGCGGTTCACAGGTCTTGATGTAAATCGACTCGACGTCCGTACAAATCGACGAGCCGAGTAGGGCGAGCTCGTAGCTCAGCCCCGGGTTGAGCCCCGTTCCGTAGAGTGAGGATTGCCCCGCCTCGCAGGCGCGAAGTATCGCCGGGTAGCAGGACCGCTTCTTCGGGTTCCATCCAGCGATGATGCTGATTACGTTCTTTCCGCTCTCGAGGATCGGAATGATCTCGTCGTAGCGCTCCGTCGGCGGGTTGTAGAGCACGCAGTCCGCATCGAGCGCGAGAATCTCGTCCAGGTCGTTCGTGGCTCGCACCCCGAGCGGCTCGATTCCGGCGATCTCGCCCGCATCGACGCCGTTCTTCTCCTCGTGATGAACGTAGGCGCCGACCAACTCCATCGACGGGCAATCCGCGATGACGCGGATCTGATGCCTGGCGATCTCACCCGTGTACCACTGAATGATCTTCAGCTTCTCGGTCATTTCGTGGGCTCGGGGTTCTCGCGCGCGAGGATGCTCGCCGTGCGGGTTCGCAAACGCTCGTCGCTTTTGCCTTCCGTCGAGAGAATCCAGAAGCGGCCTTCCCGAACGCCGTCGAGCGCCATGTCCGCGACTTCCTCGGGTTCGGTGAGCTTGAACTCCACGCCAGCGCTCTCGGCGAGCGCCTTCATGTCGACGTAGGTCGCCGGCGCATGTCCCTCGATTCGGAATTCCTCCGGGCGCACCCTGTCGGAGTTCAAAATGTTGGTGTTTACCAGGTGCGGGCCTGGGAACAGCAAGTGGGCCCGCAACTTCGCCCCGTCGATCAGGAACTGAAAGTGCAGAACCTCGGTGAGGCTGGTGACCGCGGCCTTCGACGAGGCGTACACCGGCGTCGTCGGCAGCGACGCAATCCCCCCGTTGCCCGACGAGGTGTTGACCACATGCCCCTCTTCACCCTTTTCGAGCATGGTCGGCACGAACGCGCGAATCCCGTTGGTCACGCCTAGGACGTTCACGCCGTACGTCCATTGCCAGTCCTGGGCGGGGATCGTCCAGATCCGGCGTTTGGCTTCTTTGACGCCGACGCCCGCATTGTTGAAGAGCAGGTGCACGTTGCCGTACTTGGCAAACACGCGCTCGGCGAGAGCGTCGACCGATTCGGCGCGGGTGACGTCGACCTCCATGCCATCGACGGCCAAACCCTCGCTCGAAAGAGCCGCCTGCGTCTCGGCGATCGACTCCCGGTCGACATCAGCGATGACCACCTTGGCCCTTTCAGCGGCGAGCCTCTGTGCGATGCAGCGCCCCACGCCGCTCGCCCCGCCGGTCACGACGGCCACCTTCCCATTGAAGTCTCGCATCCTAGGCTCGACCTTCGGATGCCAGCGGGATCTCGACCCCCTCTTGCGGGTCGTCGTATCGCTGCGCGATGAAAGGCGCGAGCCACTCGCCAGGAACCGAGCGCAGTACTCGTCCGCTCGTCCGGGATACCCCCTCGGCGAGCTCCATCCGAATCAAGCGCTTCACCGGCACATCGACTAGCGGGTCGCGGCTGGACTCCCGCAAGATCACCTGCCCCTCCTCGATCTCTCGCACCGAGCTGTAGTCGCGCTCCCAAGTGAGCATCGTCAAGAGCACATCGCCATCGAAGCCACCATTCACGTTGTCCTCAGGGACGGCGGCCGGCAGCGCCTTGTAGCAGTAGAGGTATTCGGTGAACCGCTTGGGGCTACTAGACTCTGCGGCTATCTTCCCGTCGAGCTCGAGGAAGGTCACCCCGTGACGCGTCACCTTTGCGTTGACGCGGTCCTCGTCAATCGAGAAAGCCGTCTCCGCAATTTTCTTCGGCTCGCCGTACTTCTCACGTCCGCCGATCACCACGAACTCCCCCTCCATCGGCATCGCGAGCACGTAGTAGCCGGGGCGCCCCTCGTACGAGCAGGCCACTCCGACCGTAGCGGCCCCGATCTGAACCGTCCGATCCGGGGAGAAGTGCATCGCCACGTTTGCGAACTGCACGAAGATTTCGGGTGAGCTCGCAGGCTCGAGCGGCTTCGGGAGGACCGACTTGGCAATCTCGGGCTCGGTTTCATAGAACGCTCGAACCGATTGCACCGTGTGGCGAATCTTCGAGCCGCCCGCCTTGGCAGGACCGTCCCCGGCGTTGCCCTTCACATATCGTAAGCGTGCCATCTTCGTGAGCTCCTACGGGGTTTCGGCGACGAAGAGGCTCTTCTCGGGCCCCACGCGACTTGCAATCGCCCCGAGCGCGACCGCGTCGAGGCCGTAACATCCGATGGCGTTGGTGCCGAGCATCTTCGTTAGCTCGCCTTCGGGAATGCCGGTCATGTACTTCTGCATCTTCTCGCGGGTCTGCGGCCAGCTCCCCTCCGGGTGCGGGAAGTCAGTGCCCCACATGATGTTGTCCATGCCGATCTGATGTCGCACCGCCGTGCTGCCCTCATCGAAGAGCGCAGAGGCGCTGAGCCAGCAGTTCCGGCCGAAGTACTCACTCGGTTTCAACGTGAGGTTCGAACGAAAGTCGCCGAGCTTGCCGCTCGTGTGCTTCACAGACGCCCGCACGTCCATCATCTCGAGCATCGACGGCACCCAGAATTCGCTCACCTCGGTGAGGCAATACTTGAGCTTCGGGAACTCCTCGAAGACGCCGCCGAAGATCAGGTGCCAGAGCGGACGCGCTGCCCACCAGGCGAACTCGACGAGAAACACGCCCATCGCGCCCGGAAGCTCGAAGTCATAGTCCGGCGCGGGCCCGGAGTGGTTGTGCACGACCATGTCCCGCTCTTCGCAGGCCCGCCAAACCGGGTAGTACTTCGGGTGATTGTAGGCGTCGTGCTCACCCATGAGCGCCGGAATCAGAATCCCCTGCAAGCCGTTCTCGTGCGCCCAGCTCACCTCTTGCACCGCTTGCTCCACGTCGTAGAGCATCGGGACGACCGCGAGCCCGATGCGCCGGAGAGGCAGCATCTGGCAGAACTCTGCCATCCAACGGTTGTGCGCCTGCGCTCCGGCCCATTGCAGCTCGGGGTCCACGCCCCAGGGCTTCAGAGCAAGCCCGGCGCCAAACGGCGGTGCATTCCGTTCGGTGATGCCGTCCGGGAAGAGCACCTCGGCGGCCACGCCATCATCATCGATCACGCCGATTCGGAGGTCCGAGTCCCAGGCGGCGGCGAGCTTGCTCTCGTTCCCGCTCCGCCACTTTTCGTTGTAGTCCTTGATCAGGAAGTCCTTTTCGCGAGCCGCGCGCATTGCGATCTCGCCGGCGACATGTTCGTCGAACACGCTACGATGCTTCGGGTCGACGTAGCTCCGGTATTTCTCTGGCAAGAGGCCCGCGTGACCGTCGGTGGAGACGACCAGGTAGCGTTCATCGGCTGTCATCGACATGGACCTCTCATTCGGCCGCAGAGGTGATCGGCGCGTCCGCGAAGAACGAACTATACCACTTCCGCACTTCGCCGATCGGTCCGTCGCCGTCTGCGAAAATCGGTTGGTCCCGCCAGCATTTGTTCTCCCAGATCGCCACGTCCTCGAAGTAGCCGTTTCTCGCGGCCGCGACGTGCGCCTCGAGCACCTCGGGCGGCAAGGTTACCCCTTCGCCGGCCTTGAGACTCACCCCGAAGCGCAGGAGCAGCTTGTTCTCTTCGACGGGAATGTGCGCGTTGATAAGCACCATGTCGTACGCCCATTGCAAGTGGGTAAATTGAATCGCGGGCCCGTGGTACGTGGCGACCGAGACCACCGGGATGGCCTCGCCCTTGAGGTTGTGCCCCCGGCCGACCGAGCGCTGGGTCGCGCGCGGCCCGTCGATGGTCACCTTGAAGTCGTCGATCAACGTGTTGTGAACCGGCATGAAGTGCGCCAGGTCCGCGATGTTCTCGATGACCTCGCGCGGGTGCGTAGCGATCTCGATCTGCGCTTGCTGTAGCGGCGTCCAAGCCGGGTCGCCGATCTCTTCGAGGGCCGGAACCTCGTAGTCCGGGTCTTCGCCCTCCACGTCGAAGTAGCCGAGGATCATGCCGCTGTGCTCCCGAACAGGATAGGCGCCTACGGCCGCGCGCGGGGGAATGCGTTTCGCATAGGGGACCTCGGTGCAGCGCCCCGTCGAGCCGAAGCGCCAGGCGTGGAACGGGCAGATGATGTCGTTGCCTTCGACCCGCCCGCCGTAGCCGAGGTGAGCGCCGAGATGCGGGCAGTGCGCGTCGAGCAAGATCGCTGTGCCGTCGTCTCCGCGGTAGAGCACGTAGTCCTGTCCGAAGTAGCGCAGCGGGACGACGCCGCCTGGCTGGAGGTCGCCGCTCCAGCTAATGAGATGCCAGCCCTTCGCGAACTTCGACGTTGCGGCGGGCTCTTCCGCGAGCGGTTTCTGCATCACCGAAGCATAGGCTCGCCCCCGTTTCTGCAGTCATTGAGATTGGCTATCTAACTATTCGCTCTGATTATACCTCAAATGCCCATCCACGAAGCCTTGAGCCGCCTAATTGTCGAGTTCGACGAGTCGCCGCACGCCGGTGGAGAAGTCCACGCGAAGGGCCTCATGCGATTGGGAGCAGCGCTCGAAGGTCCGCCCGGCCGTCTGCACGGGGGCCATCACGCCTTCGTCCGCACGCTGCCGATCGTTCAGCGAATGACCGCGCACGAGCACGCTCGCACCTTTCCCTGCGCGGTCGACGTTTCGATGCAACGAGGTCTGGAGCTCGAGGAGGCCATCCCCTTCGAGGCGACGTATCGATCGGAAGGGCAGGGCTGGGCGCTTAGTACCCGGTTCAAGGGCACCGACCGTCTAGTCGCGCACGCGGAGTCCATCCCCGATGAGCCCCTGCTCGATGCCGCCGAGCTCGAGCACTGGCGCGCGCTCTACCAGGCGTCCTCGCCCAGCGACAACAGCTTCGAGATGTTTGGCTTCCCGATCTTCCTCGCCGAGAAGCTCGTCTGGCTGGAATCCCGCGATCCGCTCCGCACGCTTCCCGATAGTCAGCACGCCGCCCTCGTCGAGCCCGACGGCAATCTCGGCCCGGTATTCGTCAGTACGCAGCTCGACGCGGTGGGCGCGACAGCGCGTGGGGCGCTGATGCGCCATCCACACTTCACCAAGCACATCGAAATCCGATTCGCGACCGACCGCATTCCCGCCGAAACCCACCTGCTCTGTCTGGCCGACCGGACTCGCATCCGCGAAGACGACGAGTCCAGCACCGCCCCCGTCGAAATCAAAGGTCAAGCCTACGGCACCGCCGACGTCCCCGTGGCCCTGGTCGACGCGGCCTTCGAGCGGGTCTACGCGACCGGCACCATCACCGTGCATCCGGTCGACCCGTCGAAATTCGAGCAACTCCAGCGGATGCGCGAAATACGCCAGGACCGCTGAGCGCTTCTTGACCCATCGGTCTAGAACTCTAGAATGCCAGGTGATGGCTCGTGCAAAAGAGTTCGACCGGGAGCTCGTCCTCGAAAGAGCGATGGAGTACTTCTGGGAGCGCGGGTACGAGGCCGCGTCGATGCGTGAGCTCCTCGACGCCATGGAAATCGGCCGCCAGAGCCTCTATGACACCTTCGGTGACAAGCACAGCCTCTTCCTGGCGAGCCTCGAGCACTACTACCAGCTCGGTCTCGGCTCGATCATCGCCGAGCTTGGCTCACCCGATGGGGGCCTCAGCGCCATCGAAGCCTACTTCGACCGCCTCTCGCGCCAGATGAGCAAGAGGCCGCATCGCTCCTGTCTGTTGATCAACTCGGCCGTCGAGGTCGCCCCACACGACCCGGAGGTCGCCGTCATCGTCAACCGTTTCGTGAAGCGGCTTCGAAAGGCGTTCGCGGCGGCCCTGAAGGTCGCGGTCGAAAAGGGCGAGGCGCGGGTAGAAGACGTCGACGCCACGGCCTGGA
This sequence comes from Polyangiales bacterium, assembly GCA_048550275.1. GTDB lineage: Bacteria > Myxococcota_A > Polyangia > Polyangiales > Houyiibacteriaceae > SG8-38. Next base: position 4,542 of record JBLYYU010000028.1, on the reverse strand, counting down.
ACCTCACCAACAGCGCCATGGGGTTCGGCCCCATGAGCAAGGCCCGTATTTCGTACAAGGACTTGAAGCGAGTCAATGAGCAGATTTTGAACAATCTTCGAGCCTAGTCTCTTTTTTTGTAACAATCTGGACCAATTGGTCCATAATCAACATCATGACATCCAAGACCAGCGAAAATCCGTTCCACGACAAGACCGCCCTGGTCACGGGGGCCAACTCCGGACTCGGCTTCGAGGCCGCCGCACAGCTCGCCGAGGCGGGCTACAGCCGCATCGTCTTGGCCTGCCGAACCCTCGACAAAGCGGAAGCCGCCCGGCTCGCCTTGAGCGAGCGCGTCGGCTCCGACCCTTTTGAAACCTTGGCGATCGACGTTTCCAGCATCGCCTCCTCGGAGGCTGCCGTGTACGAGCTCGGGACCCGGGGCCGGCCGATCGATACGCTGTTGCTGAACGCCGGGATGGTTTCCGGCCCGGAGATGCAAAGAACCGCAGACGGCCTCGAGGTCTCCTTCGCCTCCTCGATCATCGGCCACCACATCCTCACCCTCGGCCTCCTCGATGCGGACCTTCTCCCCGAAGGCGCCCGCGTCGTGATCGCGGGATCGGAGGCGGCCAACAACGATCTGCCCGCGATGATGGGCATGAAGCTCTACGACGTCGCAACCGGTGCACCCGTGGAGTTCGGCGAAAACCTGCACGACGCGATGCTCAACTTCGCCAAAGGGGAGGGCCAGGCAGCGTTCGATGCCACACGCCACTACGCGACTACCAAGGTCTTCACCGCCTGGTGGACCGCGGCCATGGCCCGCAAGTTCGGCGAACGAATCGAGGTCTTCACGGTTTCTCCGGGCTCGAACATGACCACCAACGCCGGACGTCACACGAAGGGATTCCAGCGCTTTCTGTTTACGAAGCTGATGCCCACGATCGGTCCGATGATCGGAATGAGCCAGCCCGTCTCGCTCGGTGCAAAGCGCTACCTCGACGTCCTCCACGGCGTCGGCGGCTCCTACGTCAATGGCAAGACCTACGCTTCCGCCCCGAAGAAGCTCGTGGGGCCCTTGCACGAGATGACTCATCCACATCTTCTCGACGTCGAGCGTCAAGAGGTCGCCTGGTCCGTCCTTCGCGACCTGAGCGGCGCCGCCGAGCCGCACGCCTTCAAAAACGCTGCCGAGTAGGGCGGGCGACCCAATCCCAACCGGCCGCAGGCTCCGAGGGTTTGCCATCGGCAACATTAGCTGAAATTATAGTTCCTCATGGAGTCGACCCGGCTAAGCGGCCTGAACCTCAACCTCCTCGTCGCCTTGGATGCGCTTCTGTCCGAGCGAAACGTCACCAAGGCCGCACGCCGCGTCGGCATCACCCAGCCAGCCATGAGCCAGACCCTCGGCAGGCTCCGGGAGCTGTTCGCGGACCCGCTCCTGATACGCAAGGGCCGAGGCATGGTGCTCACGCCCCGCGCCGAGGCGATGCTGGCGCCGCTCACTGAGGCGCTCCTCTCGGTCGAACGAGCGGTCCAGCTCGGCATGGGTTTCGACCCCGCGACCTCGACGCGAATCTTCCGGGTCGCGCTCCCGGATCTGAGCGTCACCCAGATGCTCTCTCCTCTTCTTCGTCTGATCGCGGAGCAAGCCCCGGGTGTCCGCCTCCAAGTCGAGCCACTTTCGATCCGCAGGCTCTCCGAGAAACTCGCGTCGGGCGCCGTCGACTTGGCCCTCGCCGTTCACTTGAGCGCCTCCGACGGCCTTCGATCCGAAACGCTGCTCGAAGACGACTACGTCTGCCTCGTCCGCCGGGGGCACCCGCTCGCGCGTCGCAAGCGTGTGCGGATCGAAGACTACGCGTCACACGGACACCTGGCCTACACCCCGGTCGGATTCGTGCCGCCTTCGATCTCCGAGGCAGTCCCAGGCTTCGCGTCGACTTCGGGCATTCGCGCCTCGGTTCCGTACCTTCTCACGCTGCCGGAACTCGTCCGTAGCACCGACCTCGTTGCCACCGTCCCACGGCGATTGCTCTCCGCCCCGATCGACCTTCGCCAGATTGTGACCCTCGAAGCCCCAAGCGAGCTTCCCCCGCTCGTCGACTCACTCTGGTGGCACCCCCGTTTCGACGCGGACCCTGCCCACCAGTGGCTACGCGACTGTGTGCACGAGGCCTGTTCGTCCTAGCGTCGATTCGCGCGGTGCGAGTAGCCCTGTCCAGCGCTTCGGCGCTTGACGATCTGCATGTGCTGAACCACATCGGGCCGCTTGAGCAGCAAGTCCGCGAACTGGGCCGCGGGCATTCGCAGGATCAGAACATCGCTGGCCGCTTCGATGGTGACCAGAGATGGCTGCCGCATCAACATCGACTCCTGTCCAATCGCGATCCCGAGCTCCAAGTCGCCGATGCGCTGCCCGTCGGCGCCGCGCGTGACGATGCGCCCGTGCAGCGGAAGGTACAGACCGTCCGCGCTCTTTCCCGCTTCGAGAACCCGAGTTCCCGCGAGCGCCCAGCGAACCTCGAAGAGCCGTGCGACCTGTCGGCGAGTGGCGTCGTCGAACGCCGTGAAGATCGGGTTCGTGCGCAGGAGCGTGGCGATGAGCCGCCGGCTCAGGATCTCCATGAGAATGTCGCCGAACGGAGGGTGCTTCGCCACGAGCTGATCCAGCAACTGCTTGCTGATCCGAAGCGAGCGAACACGCCCGCATGCCATCACATCCTCGCCGTACTTGACGTTCGAGAGAAGACAGGAAACTCCAGCCACGTCTCCCTCTCCGAGCAGCATCGTGCGCATGTCGGTGCCGCGTTGCCCGACTACATTGCCCTCGACGATGATGTAGAGCGCTTCCGCCGCGGTGCCCGCGGTGACGAGTCGTTGGCCGTCTTCGGTGTCGACCAGAGTCGACTCGCGAACCAGCGCCTCCAGAATCAAACGGGGAACCTCGGCGAAGAGCGGCATCGAAGGCAGCTGCGCCAACGTGCTAGCGCTCGGTCGCATGCTCACCATCGACTCCCGGGCCAGCGGACGCTGAAGGAGCTCGACCCCCGTGATGTCGAGCCGAACGTCGTCCGTCTTCTCGGGCTTGGTGAAGCGGCTTTCGCCCGACGGCGCCGTCTGGTCCGTGATCAGCGGAAGCGCGTCCGTGATCAAGCTCTGCGTGTCAGTTGGCGGCCCCTCGTCCTCGGGAGTAGGCGGCTCGTCGGCCGTCACGATGACGCTTCGGTTCTCGCGGTGGAGCCGGCGCGCCGCCTGGGGATCCACCCTTTCGAGCACGTCGGTCCTGCCCGGGTCGATCGCCATGATCACCTTTGCCATCGCCGCTGCGCGGGCAACGAAGCCCTTTGCAGCGTACAGGTCGACCGCTCGCTCATACGCGAGCACGGCGTCGGCCTTGCGATTCATGCGTTGCAGCAGGTCTCCGCGCCGGTGTGACCAGCGTGGCTCATTCTTCTGTTGCTTTTCGATCAGCTCGTACAGATCGAGCGCTTCATGGAGCCGGTTGGCCTTGAGTGCTTTGCCGAGCTGCGTGCGAAGATTCGTCGTCTTGCTAGGGCGCCTGAACATCCTTCCACCCCCTTGGAAGTCAATGCGAAACTCACCCTAGCGGTTTAATTCCCGCACCCCCAAACCCGAGGTGAAATTCTTCCGAAATCGGCGCAACACGGGAGCGCGAGGCGCCGATTCGACTGCGTTTCCAGGTCTATTCGGTGTTTTCGCCTTCGGCCGGCGCTTCTTCGCTAGCGTCGGCTTCTGCGGGCGCTTCTTCCTCGGCGGGCTCGGGCTCTGGCTGTTTCGGCTCGGGGGCCTTGATGAGCTGCTCTTCGAGGAGGATTTTCACTTTGGCGTCGCCGGTGACCCACTTACGGTCGGCGCCCCGCACCGCGTAGCGGCCCGAACGCTTCTTGAGGATCTCGTATTCGGCGGTCTTCTTCACTGATTCCATGCGCCTCCGCGTACCTCAAACTCGAGCCGCTGACAATTCGACCGCTTCAGCCCGTTCACTTCTCGCCGCTGTCGGCCGTCAATCCGGACGGATTCGCAACGAGACCCAGAGCGGGCTTTGGAGATCTGGAAAGGCCTAGTCGAGGGTCGCTCATCGACATATTGCCGTTTCGAACGATGAAACCGATTCGGAAAGCCCACCACCGTCTTGGTTTGGCCAGACCGCAGGCGCTATGCTGTAGGAATGGACAGTTGGGCGGGACGGACGACCCGGGAGTGCGTCGAGATAGACCATCCATGGTTCTCGAACGACCTCATGCCGCTCTACCGATGGACCTTTCCTCCCAAAGCTACCGACGAGGAGCTTGCCGCGTGTCTTCGGGCACGCGAAGACCTGGCCGCCCACGCCCGCTATTACATGGCCTGGGTCATCGATATGTCGAATATCACCAAGGCCCCAGCGACACAGCGGAAGGCGCTGGCCCAGCATCTCAAACGTTTCGACGAATACGGTGTGCGCTACAACGCGGGCTCCGCAATCGTCGTGCCCAGCCCCTGGCTCCGCGGGCTCGTGACCGCCGTGACTTGGATCTCGCCACCAAGGTTTCCCTA
>JBLYYU010000027.1:0-10457 GCA_048550275.1 Polyangiales bacterium | reverse complement strand
CAGAGGTCGATGAAGACCTGAGCGCCCCAGCCGCCGGTGAGGGCGAGGTCGATGAAGCCGGTGTAGCCGTGGTTTGCGACCACGATGGCGGTGTAGACGGTGAAGGCGACGAAAACGGCGATGACCGAAAAGAGTCGTAATTTCATGGGAATCTCCTTGTATCGACCATTCTGGGGCCCAGGCTGCATGACCGCCATTACCTCTGAGGTCATCGGCATAGCGAAATCTGGCGTTAGGATCGGTGCATGCACTCCAGCAGCACCGCGCCCGCCGGTTTCGGCTCCCTGCTTCGGCAATGGCGAACCGCGCGACGAATGAGCCAGCAGCAGCTTGCGATCGAGTCCGAGGTCTCGACGCGCCACATCAGCTACGTCGAGAACGGCAAGTCGTCGCCGAGCCGAGAGATGGTGCTCATCCTCGCGAGCGCGCTCGACCTACCACTCCGCGAACGCAACTCCTTGCTTTCGTCGGCAGGCTTCGCGCCGGTCTATCGCGAGACCAAACTCTCGGCGCCCGAGATGCTTCCGGTGCGGCACGCCTTCGACACGATCCTTTCGCACCACGAGCCGTACCCGGCGATCGTCCTGAGCCGGGCTTGGGACATCGTGAGCATGAACCAATCGTTCGGGAGGCTCTTCGCAATGCTCATCGAACCGCCATTCGATTCCATCGTCGCGCAGAACGTCATGCATTCGCTCTTTCACCCAGGTGGCGTTCGGCCGTACGTCAGCAACTGGGAAGAGGTTGCGGGCTTTCTGATCGATCGGCTCTATCGCGAGTCGATCGTCGAGCTCGAAACCAGCGATAGCCGGAAGTTGCTCGACGCTCTGCTCGCGTACCCCGACGTGCCCGCCCGAATGCGAGAAGTCGACCTCGCCGAAGCGCCGCGCGTTTGCGTCACCGTGAATCTCGAAAAAGACGACACGAAGTTGAGCCTGTTTTCTACGCTCACGACTCTTGGCACACCGCTCGACGTGACCGCGCAGGAGCTTCGCATCGAATCGTACTTCCCTGCGGATGATGCGACGGGCGACTGGCTCCGAAAATCGGCGGCATCCGCAGCAAACTAGGCTAAAGTGGCCCCGAACGCGCATGGAATCACTTGCCGCAGTCGATTTGGGGTCCAACAGCTTTCACATGGTGATCGCGCGGGTCGATCACGGCGGCGTCCAAATTGTCGACCGGATTCGCGAGCCCGTTCGTCTCGCCGCCGGCCTTCAAGATGACGGCTCGCTCGACGCGGAATCGCAGGAGCGCGCTCTCAAGTGCTTGACGATTTTTGGGCAGAGGCTCCGTGAGTTTGGGGCTGGGCAAGTCCGGGCCGTGGGCACGAACACGCTTCGCAAGGCCCGCAACTCCCGCAAGGTCTTGAAGAAGGCAGCCGATGCGCTCGGCCATCAAATCGAGATCATCCCCGGTCGTGAAGAAGCACGGCTCATCTACTTGGGCGTTTCCCACGGCATCGCCGGGGCACCCGCGCGAAGGCTCGTCGTCGACATTGGCGGCGGGAGCACCGAGCTCATCATCGGCGACTCGTTCGACGCCGTGTCAGTCCACAGCATGTACATGGGCTGCGTCGGTTTCACCAAGCAGTTCTTCGGCGACGGCAAGCTCAGCCGAAAGCGCATGGGCAAGGCGAAGCTGGCCGCGGGCCTCGAGCTCCAACCGGTCGAGAAACGGCTTCGCAAGGCGGGCTGGGAGCGCGCGTACGGCGCGTCCGGGACCATTCGTTCGGTTGCCGCGATCTTGAACGAGGCGGGTTGGGCGCACGGCACGATCACCGCTGATGGCCTCGGTAAGCTCGAGCAGGCGATTCTGACCGCTGGGCGAGTCGAAAAGCTGGAGCTCCCCGCTCTCGACGCCGATCGGCGTGAGGTCATCGCTGGCGGCGTGGCGATCCTCAGCACGGTCTTCGAGCGGCTCGGCATCGACGAGATGTGGGTTTCGCCAACCGCACTTCGTGAGGGGCTTCTCTACGACATGCTGGGACGCATCCAGGACGAGGACCCGCGCGACCGGACCATCGCCATGCTGTCGAAGCGGTATTCCATCGACCAGGGCCACGCCGACCGCGTTCAGGCGACGGCGCTCGGCTTGCTCGGGCAGGTCGCCAAGGACTGGCATTTGCAGTCGGAAGACGCCGCACACGCCCTCGCTTGGGCGGCGCAGCTTCACGAAGTCGGCCTCGCCGTGAACTACACCGGTCACCACAAGCACGGCGCGTACCTCGTCGCCTCGTCCGATTTGCCCGGCTTCTCGCGAGACGAGCAGGCCCTGGTCGCCGCCCTGATCCGAGGCCACCGCCGAAAGCTCGACGACTCGTTTTTCGAGGCCCTGCCGCTCGAGCTTCAGGTGACCGCGATGCGGCTCTGCGCCTTGCTTCGTTTGGCGGTTCTGCTCAATCGAAACCGCGATCCGGAGGTCGTGTCGCTCCCGCACGTCAGCGCGAACGGCAACAAGCTCAAGCTCGGTTTCAACGAAGACTGGCTCGCCGACAATCCGCTCGCTCGCGCCGACCTCGAGCGAGAACAGCGTCTCGTCAAGGCTTCCGGCCTGAAGCTGACGGGCTTCGAAGAGGAGGCCTGATTCATGGACTTGTTTCTCATCCGTCACGCGATCGCCGAAGAGAGAAGGGCAGGGCTTCCGGACCCCGAACGCGCGCTCACCGAGAAGGGGCGTGCCCGATTTGCGTCGATTGTGGCCGGTCTCGACCGCAGCGGCTTCCGCTTCGACCACGTCTACCACAGCCCCTGGCGTCGCGCGGCCCAGACGGCCGGGCTCTTGGCGCCGCTCAACGGTGGCGCCCTTCATGCGGTCGAAGGCTTGGCCCGCGCGCCGCACCCGGACTTTTTTGCTTCGCTCGAAGGCGATCGGGTCGCGTGCGTGGGGCACGAGCCATGGATGAGTGACGCCATGTCGCTTCTCACCACGGGCAACCCCAACGGCCACTGGATCCGTTTCAAGAAGGGCGGGGTCGCCTGGCTTCGAGGCGCGCCAAACCCGAACGGTATGGAGCTCCGTGCTCTGATTCCCCCGAAGGGGATTGCGACCTACACCCCGTAGGCCCATATCCGTTCCATGCTCGACGCGATCTGGCAGGTGTGGCTCCAGCTCTCGCCTTGGCTTCTTCTCGGAGCCGCGGCCGCGGGCGCATTGCATGTGCTCCTTCCGCGCGATTTCGCCCGCCGCCAGTTTCGGGGCTACGCCGGAGTCGGCAAGGCCGTCGCACTCGGTGTTCCGCTGCCCCTTTGCTCCTGTGGCGTCATCCCTGCCGGGCTCGGCCTCAAGAAGGACGGCGCGAGCGACGGGGCCGCGGTCGGTTTTCTGATCAGCACGCCACAGACGGGCGTCGACTCATTGCTGGTGAGCGCTTCGTTTCTCGGTTGGCCGTTTACCATTTTCAAGTGCGTGAGCGCGCTGGTGATGGGGCTGGTGGGCGGCGCCGCGACCGAATCCCTGCACACCGAGGCCGATGGCGTCGAGCGGCTCGAAGAATCGACGGCTCCGCAATCGACGGTCGGCTTCTTCGAGCACATGGTCGACGTCATTCGGCCCATTTGGAAGTGGATCGTATTCGGCGTCGTGGCGTCCGCGGCGATCACCGTTTGGATTCCTCCGGGCGCCATCGCCGGCTGGTCCGACATTCACCCGGCGCTCTCGGGTCTTGCTGCGCTCGCCATCGCACTTCCGCTCTACGTCTGCGCCACCGCTTCGGTGCCGATCGCCGCCGCGCTGATCGCGCAAGGCATGCCCACCGGCGCAGCGCTGGTCTTTCTCATGGCCGGGCCGGCGACCAACATTGCAACCATGGGCGCCGTGAAGCGCGCATTCGGCAACCGCGTCCTCACCGTCTATCTCGCCACCGTCGTCGTCGGGAGCGTGGGGCTCGCGTACGTGTACGACGCCTTCATCCCCTTCGAGGCGCTCGGGAGCATGGCCCACGAGCATGGGCATGCCTGGTGGGCCTGGGCGTCGGCCTTGGTGCTCGGGGCGCTCTTCGTCTACTTCGTCTTCGATGACATTCGGGGTGCATGGCTTCGTCGACGCGCGCCGGCAGGCGGCGCGGTGGTAACGCTCCAAGTCGAGGGCATGAGTTGCAACAACTGCGTTCGAAAGCTCGAGCGCGCCCTGCGTGAAGCCGACGGGGTGACAGCGGCCACCGTCACTCTCGAACCGAGCCAGGCGACGGTGGAGGGCTCCTTGCCTACCGCTGAGCTCGAAGCCCTGGTCGTTGCCACCGGCTACGCGGTCAAGTGAGGTAGCGCGCTAGCCGTGGCCGGCGAGCAGCTGTTCCATCGCCGGCGTCATCGGGATCTGCTTTTCGGCCATGACTTCGCGCACCCAAGGTGCAGCGTCCGCGATGGAGCCGAACGGCCTGATCGGCACCGGGACGGGCTTCACCCAGGTCACGGCTTTGAGCGCGCCACGAACGATCGCGTTGTTGATGAGGACTGCGATCCCGTGATGGTGCTCGCTTGCGAGCGGTCCGCTGATGTCAAACCACTCGGTGAGCTTCTTGCGTTGGTTGGCGCCGATCGAGTTCGTCAGCCCGCGCGAGTCGATGATGGTCACGAAGGGAATCCGCAGCTCGATGACCGCCGAGTACCGCCTGATGAAGTAGTCGACTCCTTCGTCGCTCAGCGGAGTGGAAGGGAATCGAATGTAGAGCAGAGGCCAGGCGGCGTCGTCGAAGTTGAGACCGAACTCGTGAGTCGCGGATCTCGTGTCCGCGATCATGCCGGCCTCGACCCGGTCCCTGCGCTCGGCAGTGTGAGTCGGAAACGCGTTTCGTGGTCGTCCGTGGCGCCGACTTCGATCTGGCCGCCCAGCTCTTTGGCGATGCGCTTCGAAATCGCGAGGCCGACGCCGGCGCCGTGCAAGCGTCCGCCGACGCCGAAAGGCTTGAAGACCGCATCGATCTCATCGGAAGCGATGGGCGGACCGTTGTCACAGACGTCGAGGACCGCTTGATCTCCGAGGACGGCGGTCGTGATTCGCACCAGGCCCTGGCCGCTCGGGTTCGAAGCCGCCCGCTGAATCGCATTGGCCAGCAAGTTCAGCGCGATGTGCACCAGATTCGTGCGCGTAGCCATCACTCGGGGTGACACGCCGGTCGCGACCTCGATGAGTGCCCGCCCACGAAGCCCGCTGTTTTCCGCCTTGCGGAGCGCGACGCGGACCGCTTCGGCGAGGTCGACCGATTCCGCCGCTTCCTCTTCCGGAGGCTGCGCCATTTTTTCGGTGAGCTCGAGAATGCGCTTCACCCCGTCGCGGGCGTCGGCCACCGCCGAATCGACCTGCGCCAAGCTGCCTCGCGCTCGAGTCATGTTCGGTGTGGATTCACCGAGCGTGACCTTGGCCGCTTTGACCGAAGTCTCGATGAGCGTGAGGTTGTTGCGAATCCAGCCGACCGGATTTCGAAGCTCCTCGACCAGCCCCCCGGCCATCACGCTGAGCGAATACTCGCGCTCGGTTTCGAGCAAGCGTTGTTCGAGCTCGCGGACGCGCGTGTTGAGCGAGTAGAGGTCGACCGCATCGCGAAGCTCGGCGCGAAGCACCTCCGGCTCCCAGGGCTTGCGCATGTAGCGCCGCACGTGCCCGCGGTTGATCGCGTCTTCGGCAGCCTGCAAATCGGAGTAGGCCGTGATCAGCAGCCGAATCGCGTCGGGGTAGTCGACCTCGACCTTTTCGAGAAGCTCGATGCCCGTCATGCCTGGCATGCGTTGGTCCGTGAGCACGACACCGATCTCGTGCTTCTCCATGAGCTCGAGCCCCTTCTGAGCGCTCGACGCAGTCAGGATCGGAAAGTCGTCGCCGCAGACCGCCTCAAAGACAATCAGATTCGGCTCTTCATCATCGACGAATAATACGTGCGCTGTCATGCCGCTTGCTCCATGGCAGGTAGCTCCATCACGAAGCGAGCCCCTCCCCCGGGCCTCTGTCTACATGGTAGCTCACCAACTCAGTCATTGGCGACTCTTTGCCGCGGAGGAGCCTCGACCTCGTCACGCGGCGCAATTCGGCCCGCAACCAAGGGGTTGAAGCTCTGGAACGCGCGTGCAGGTGGGACGACGTCGACTGGCAATCAGGCCGCCAGCCCCATGGCAGGTATCTCCATCACGAAACGCGCGCCCCCGCCTTCTCGGGGCTCGTAGCGTAGCTCTCCGCCACAATCCTGAGCGATTCTTCGGCTTAGATGGAGCCCGAGCCCCGTTCCCTCACCTTCGACGCGAGTCGTGAAGAACGGGTCGAAAATCCGGTGGACAACGTCGTGTGGAACGCCGGGCCCGTCATCCGCGACTGAAACGGAGATCTGACCGTCGGCTTGTCCGATAGTAATCCAGATGTTCTTTGCTTCGGAGCGAACCGAGTTATCGATCAAGTTCAGCAGGACTTGGTTGAACGCTCGAGCAGGCGCGAACACATTCCCGGTCGTTTCGTAGTCTTGATGAACGACGATCCGATCCCTCAGTTTGTGTTCGAGCAGATTCAGCGTCGACGTGACGGAATCCCGGACATTGCAGGGTGCGAGGTCGTCGCCATCGGCGGGTCGAGCGTGTGCGCCGAGGGCCGAGATGATCCCATCGATGCGCGCGAGTGCGTCGATCACCACCCCCATCAGCTTCTCATTCGAAACTCGCGATGAACCGCCCGCGTCGATCACCTTGATGGCATTTACCGCGGCGTTGAGAGGATTCTTGACTTCGTGGGCCAGTCCTGCAGCAAGGGTTCCCGCTGAAGCGAGCCGAGCCTGATCGGCCAGTTGCAGGCTCAGGCCGCGCATCTTCAGGTGTGCTCTTATGCGCGCCTGCAAGATTTTGGTATGAAACGGCTTGGAAACGAACTCGTCAGCGCCAGCTTCGTAGCCTTCGAGAGCGGCTTCGTTTTCCCCACGCGCGGTTAGGAGAATGACTGGGATGTTTCTCAAGGAGGGGTCCCCCTTGATCGCGCGGGTGAGATCGAGGCCACTTACTTCCGGCATCATGACGTCTGTTAGCACCAGGTCGGGTCGGTTTAGCTTGAGCAGCTCAAGTGCCTCTGCGCCGTTCTTTGCGACGTCGACGTTGTAGCGGTCCTTGAGGACTCCCGCGATGAACCCACGAAGGTCATCTTCGTCTTCGGCCACGAGTATTCGTGGAAGTCGACCGCGATCGAGCAGCACGCGCTCCGGTGGGGGGCAGCTTTTTCGCAGTTCGAGGGTCGCTTGTTCCATGGTCCCTGAGGGCAGCCCGGTTAGGCGATCGTCTGTTCGGCGTCCCGGATGGCTCTCCGTTTGTACAACGCGCCGCTCGACGGCCTCGGAAGAGAGATGGTCCCTGCCGGTCGGCAGAGCGAGCGTGAACGTTGAGCCGATGCCAACCTGGCTCCGCACCGTCAGAGAGCCCCCGTGGAGGTGCGCAAGCTCCCGTGCGAGCGCGAGCCCGATCCCTACCCCTCCTTGTCGACGTCGCTCAGAGGTTTCCGTTTGGTGAAAGCGGTCAAAGATGCGCTGGTGATCCTCGGGACGAATCCCAGGGCCATCGTCGGCGACGGCGATGCGCGCTCCCTTCGAATCGTGGAAGACACTGACTTCAATCCGACCACCGGTCGGAGTGAATTTCATGGCGTTTCCAACCAGATTCGTGAGGACAATCTCGATGCGATGCGGGTCGCCAAACACATTGCCTGGGTTGCCGCTGGTCGAGCAGACGAGCTCAATCCCCTTTGCCCTTGCAGCAGGGGCAGCGTTTCCGCTGATTCGCCGGGCGAGTTCATCAAGATCGAGTTGCGTGACTCTCAACCGAAGGCCTCCCGCCTCCAGCTTGGCCAAATCGAGAAGATCGTCGATCATTCGCAGAAGTCGCTTGGCGTTCCGACTCACCACGTTCAGTGCGTCTAGTTCAGCGTCAGAACGCGGTTTCGTCAGCAACTCCTCCACAGGGGCGAGAACTAGCGTGAGCGGCGTTCGGAGTTCGTGAGAAATGTTGGCGAAAAACTCGTTCTTGAGGCGGTCAACCTCTCGCGCGGCTTCAAGTGCCCTCTCTAGCTCAGCCGTCGTGTGCGCCAATTCCGTGCGAGCTTCGAATTCGCTGCGGCGTTGCCGGTACAGAAGAGCGACACCTGCGGTGGCAATGACAACTCCACCCCAAAGCACGAAGTTGTTGCTCGCCCATACGCCTACCGGCCCGGTCGTATTCGTGGCGACCATGACGACGTCATAGGCAAGGGTCACGGCCGCCAATGAAAGGCCCGCAGACATCGGTCGTGCGGGTATAACTAGTGGATAAGCGAAGAACATGAGCAAGAGCGCTTCGTGGTAGCGACTCGCGCCTCCTCCGGCGAGCTGCGTTACTGCTACGACCCCAAAGCCAATTGCGAAGCACGGGAGCAAAGCGAGGAGACGGAAATGTCGCTTCCCTGAGTCCGTGAAAGAGAACCACAAGACTAGGATGTGCGCGGTGACAATGATCACCCTTGCATTCGCCAGTGCCTCGACGTTGTCGGTGATGAACGGGTCGAGGAAGTAGTAGGCCGCGAACGCTGCTATCCCGAGTAGGCACGCTACGCGCACGGGTACGGGTGTCCGGCGGCGCTCTTCCTCCCAGAAGGCCGCGTCTACTTCAGTATTTCCGGCTTTCGACACGATACGACAATCGCCTGTGGAGGAGTTCCATAGGCCTGTCGAATTCTAACATGGCTGAACCCAGCTCGGCGAACGAGCGAACTCAGCTGTTCCGAGTCGAAGAAGGAGAACTTCCCTTCCTTCTCGTGTCGCAGCAATTCTGCGGCTTTGTTCAGTAGTGCTCTGGCCGACTGCAGAATCTCTTCGCGATCGGCGGACAGCTCCGCATCGGGCGTCGCGTCGATCGTATCCAGGAACTCGCGATAGATTACCGATGTGTCAGCGTCCGGCTTCATCGACGAAACAACGAGACGGCCACCTGGTTTCAGAACTCTCCAACACTCGGAAAGGCAGTCTGCTGGGTATTTGAGGTACGACAAGACCAGGCTGGAAACGACGGCATCATAGGATGCGTCTGCGAAAGGGAGCCCCGCGCCGTGCTCGAAAACCGAGGCTGGTACCCTTTTGAGCGACTGAATCGCCGTCGAGACGGATAGGGTCCCGTTTTCCGCTTTCGCCAGAGTGTTCAGGTCGGCCAACAGCGGACCGGTCACATCCTCGAGACCGGCCCCTTTCCGCACCGCTTCCGCATTCAGATCGGCGCCTCGGAGCAAAGCCCGTAGGTCCTCGTTCATTCTCGCCGCAATCGCGTCTGCGAACGGCTGTGTCACACCAGGAATTCGGCCGACCAGATCGTGTACTGAACCCAATTCGCCACTGAGCCACCTGCGCATCGCCGTGCGGGGGTTGCCGTCGGCGTCCGCACGGATGAGCTCGACTTCCTCGTTGTCGGCGAACTCAGCGCGCAGCCGTTCGAGCGCCGGTTCCACAATGTCCAAGCAAGTGAGCCGGGCCGGTTTCATCTCGAGTAGCGCGTTCGAGACGATTCCCGTACCGGCGCCTAAATCGAGGACATCTCGCCCAGCGGGGTTCGCATCCGAAGCCTGAACTGTAGCGAACTCCCGATACGCGGGGAGGTGTCGAAGCAAATTGTATCCGTGCTTTTCATCACTCTGCAGGTAGCTGCGCCAGTACTCCTCACGTGGGACCGATTCCTGCTGACGGATTCTCGCCCACTCTTGATTCGCCACTGCGGCAACGAGTCCTCGCGGCGGTACGACGGCATCAATGTTCTCACCGTAGAGCTGGGACCAGACGCGTTGGGTGATTAGCTGGAACTGGGCAAGTGCCTCGTCCGATGAGCTTGGCGTGTGGCCGGTATCGACCTTGAGGATCTCGCGCTCGGCTGCAGCGTTCGCGCTCATGATGTCGTGGATTCGGCCCGGATCCATCCATGCGTCGTAACTACCCACCATCCAGGTGACTGGTACCGGTATCTTCATCATGTCCCGACGCGCGTCATCCAGTGTTGCGGCGGCCAGTCGGTCCGCGTCGGCGCAGAATCGATCGCCGTCGACCATGCAACCCTGTAGGGTGACGACGCCATTGGGCATCCCACGCACGTAGCGCCCCCATGCGTCGTAGTTCCCGGCGACGTTCATTATGCAATTCTGAACGTCTGCCGCACCCATGTACACGATCCACCGCGCTACGCACGACGCTTCAGGACGCGTGAGGGCAACCCGCACTGGGACGCTAGAAAACGACACGCTGACGATGATAGTTTCGGTTGCCTCGAAATACGGATTGTTGCGCCCCCACGCCAGGGCGCCCAGCACGTCGCTGACTCCGTCGCTAACCGTGTAGTGCATCGTCTGCCGGCCGTCTTTGTGTAGGCCCGGGTCCTTTTCGGATTCGCCGAGGTTGTTTACTCCGTCCAAGCGAAGCACTGCGACGTCGCGATTCTGACTCTTGAAATTGTGGGTCAACGTTTGAGCGAGCGCCGACATCGTCT
>JBLYYU010000026.1:0-5551 GCA_048550275.1 Polyangiales bacterium | reverse complement strand
CGCGATGGGGGGCGTAGTCGACGTCGCAAGTGCCAATCCGCATGACAGCAACCACCCCGGATTGGCGCGCGCGCCGAGGCGAGGCTTGCCTGGTCTCAGGCTCCCAGTCCAACCGACCAGAAATGCAAGCCGAGCCGTTCGATGTAGCCCCGCGTCGCGCCTTCTTTTCCGCGCCCCGTCCACACTGCACCCGCGTCCATTCTCGCCCTGACTAGCTAGCGACCGGCGCCCAGCGGTCGCCTTCCTTGTCGACGCGGCCTTCCCGTTCGAGCTTGATCAGATGTGCTTCGATTGACCGCAACGCGAGCGGCCACACTGCCTTCGGCGTGTCGGCGTACGCCTCCGCCACCAGGTGACGCGGCCGGGACGGCTTGCCCCTTCCCTCGAGTGCATCGAGCACCTTCTGCTCGCGCATCAAACGATGCTCGATGTAGAAATTCAAGACCGCCTGAGGCTGCTGAATCAAATCGCCGTGGGCTGGCAACAAGCCGGCGGGCTCGAGGGCCGACATCTTTCGGAGCGACTCCAAATAGAGGAGCATGTCTCCGTCTGTCGGCTCGACGATGATCGTCCCGACCGACGCAACCATGTCCCCGGCGACCATGATGTTGCTCGCCTCGTCGGTGAAGCAAAGATGCCCCGGGGCATGCCCCGGCGTGTGCAGTGCGGTCAGTGACGTCGGGATCGAGCCGTCGAGCTCGATGCGTTCGCCATCTTGAATCAATCGGTCGATCTCGACGATGCCGTCGAGGCGCTGGGCCGTCATTGCATGGGCCCAGAGTGGAAGTTGAAGCCGCTCCCGAAGCGCCATGGCGCCTCCAACGTGGTCCGGATGGTGATGCGTCGCGAGAATTGCGACCGGCTCGATGCCGCGAATCCGGGCGTCGTGAATCCATTCTGCCATCACGTCCTGCTCCTCCCGATACGGAGTCGCCGGTTCGATCAGCACAGCCTCGCCGGTCCCGATCAGAAACGTGTTGGTGTGGGTCGCCGGGGGCAGCGTCGGCGTCCGAACGGGCAGCATCTGGATCGTGGGCGTAATCGCCTGGGCTCGATCGCTGGCCGACTCCAAACCGGTGGCCCCCATTGGCCTAGGCGCTTACGATCTCGATGTCTTCGAGATCGAGCTCTTGCTCGGGCGCGAGGGCGTGAATCATCGACACCGGACCGCGGGGGTAGAAACGGTCGCGAGGCTCGTCGAGCAAGCACTCGACTCGGCCGTCGTCCCGGAGACGCGGATCTCCGAGCTGATGCATGCAGGAGCGGACTATGGACTTCACGGTCTCGAAGACACCCCAGCCTTCGCGCGCGCTCGCTACGAGTTCCGGAACACCTTCCGGAACACCGAGGCGCTCGCTCAACTCTTCGACATCGAGAACGCCTGAGAGGTCACGCTTGTTGTACTGCACGACCATTGGGATTCGATCGGGGTCGATGCCCTGCTGTCGAAGGTTGTAGTCGAGATTTCGAATACTGTAGTTATTGCCTTCGATCGCTTCGGCTTGGCTGTCGACCACGAGCACGACGCCATCGACGTTGCGGAGGACCATCTGGCGGGTCGAGTCCTGGGCGATCTGCCCGGGAACCGAGATCAAGTGCACGCGTACGGTGTACCCGCGAAAGGAGCCGAGTTGAAGCGGGAGGAAATCGAGGAACAGGGTCCGCTCCGCTTCGGTGTTGACCGTCACGAGCTTGCCTCGACGCTCCGGTCGGGTCTGCTCGTAGATGGTTTCGAGGTTGGTGGTCTTTCCCCCCAGACCGGCGCCGTAATAGACGACCTTGAGCGTGACTTCGCGCTGCGCGTGGTGAACCAACGGCATACCTTGGAACTACCTGGCTCCCTACATCGCGTCAAGAACGGGGCGCGCGACGGATCAAGCGTGACGCGTCCTCAGCCGGCGTCTTCCCGTACGGCGGCATTGCGTTCCCAGCGTTCGACAGCCGCCCGGGCGCTCCTGTGCTCGGAGGCTTCGAGCTTTGGATCGCGGACGATGATGCGGTCCGCCAGCTCACCGGCCTGTTGAAGAAGCGTCGGATCCTTGGCCAGGCTGGCGAATTGGAGACCGCTCGCCCCTGACTGTCGGTACCCGAAAAGGTGGCCTGGGCCTCTCAACTCGAGATCGCGCTCGGCCAAGACGAAGCCGTCGTCGGTATCGCAAAGCGCGCGAAGCCTCGCATCCGCTTCTTCGGAAAGCGGCCCGGCATGGGTCAGCAGACAGGCGCTCTTTTGGCCGGCTCTCCCGACCCGCCCGCGAAGCTGGTGAAGCTGCGCGATGCCGAATCGCTCAGCCTGCTCGATCACCATGATGTTTGCGCTGGGCACGTCTACGCCGACCTCGAGGACGGTAGTACCCACCAAGATTTGAAGCTCGCCAGCGGCGAACGCACGCATCAAGTCGCGACGCTCCTCACCGGACAGACGACCGTGAATCTCACCGACCCGCTCGTCGCCAAATCGCTTCTTCATTTCCAGCGCCGTTCGGTCGACCCCAACTAGCTCGTCCGACGATGAGATCGCGGGGCAGACGACGAAGGCTCTCCCCTCGGCCGCTAGGGCTCGTTCGATTTGCCGGAAGACCGCGTCGCGTTTCGCGCGACCGAGCATCTTGGTCGTCACGGGAATTCGTCCCGGCGGTTTCGCGTCGATGCTGGTGAGCTCGAGGCCGGCGTAGACCACCAAAGCAAGGCTTCGCGGGATCGGTGTGGCGGTCATTACGAGGAGGTGCGGCCGGCCCGTCGTTCCCCGTGATCCGAGACGAAGTCGTTGCGCGACGCCAAAACGGTGCTGCTCGTCCACTATGACCAGGCCGAGGTTTCGAAAACGTACTTCTCCGCTCAGAAGCGCATGGGTTCCGACCACGAGATCGATCGCGCCCGTCGCGAGGCGGTCGAGCATGGAACGCCGCTGGTCCTTGCTCAGCGCGCCCGTCATGACACCGAGGCGGAGCCCGAGCTTATCAGCCGTCGGGCGCAGGGTTTCTGCGTGCTGGTCGGCCAAGAGCTCGGTTGGCGCCAGGAACACCGCCTGCGCTCCACCGGCGTGAACCTGGGCGCACGCGACCATCGCCACCGCCGTCTTTCCGCAACCTACGTCGCCCTGAAGCAGTCGGCGCATGGGCGTCTCGCTCTGGAGGGCAGAGCTCACCTCGGATACAGCGGAGCGCTGCGCGGCCGTCAGCTCGAACGGAAACGCTGCCGAGGCCTTCGATACGGCAGGCTCGATCTCGAAGCTCTGCGCCACTCCGCCGCGTTCGGAGGCGCGACGGATTCGAAGCGCGAGCTCCCAGAGAACGAGCTCCTCGAGAGCGAGCCGCCGCTGCGCCGCACCCGCCATCGGATCGTCCAGATCAAAGGTCTCCGGGTCGGGAATATGAAGCGAGCGGAGTGCATCACCCACGCTGCTCAGACCGAGCTCGCTTCGCAGGGCGTCGGGGATCAAGTCCGGAACCTGCGCGACCGCCCGATCGACGGCGGCGCGAACAGCCCGTCGGAGCATCTTCCGCCGAACGCCGGGAATCTCTGGGTACGTTGGTTCGATCGCGCCCGGATCGTCTGCGGGGAGCGACTCGGGATGCGCCATGCTCGCGGTGCCTCGATAGTCTTGCACCTTGCCCGCCACCCGAACGGTTTCGCCTTCGGCGAAGCGACGCCCCAGCCCCGGAATGGCGCGAAACCAAATCAGCTTCAGCTCCCCGTAACCCTCCCCCTCCACTGGGCCATCGATCGGCTCGAGGCGGGCATCGAACCCCATTCGCCCCCCGCGGGGAAACGAACGGGCGCTCCGAACGCGCGCTTCCACGACCGCATACTCGCCATCCCGAAGCTCATGGATAGGCGTGGGCCGTCGCTGGTCGACGTATCCGCGGGGCAAGAGCCACAGGAGGTCACCAAGCGACTCGTAGCCCCGGCTACGGAGATACCCGCCCGTCGTCGGACCGATTCCGGGCAGGGTCTCGACGTCGTGATCGAGCAGCGTGGACACCTGCGCTCGCCCCTCCGACCCTACGCCCCGCTCAGTCCCAGCGGACGTCGCTGATCTCGTAGTTCCGGATGCCGCCCGGAGTCTGGACGCTGACCTCGTCGCCAACTTCCTTGGTGACGAGGGCGCGCGCGACCGGCGAGGTGATTGAAATCGTGCCTTTCTTGAGGTCGGACTCGTCAGGGCCGACGAGCCGGTAGGTCACGATCTTGCCGTTGTCCATGTCTTCGAGCTCGACCGTAGCGCCGAACTTCACTTTGTCGCCGCCGAGAGTCGACGGATCGATGACATCGGCTCGAGAAAGCTTGTCTTCGATTTCAGCGATGCGCGCTTCGCACATGCCTTGCTTGTCCTTCGCAGCGTGGTACTCGGCGTTCTCCTTGAGGTCGCCGTGATCACGAGCGATGCCGATCTCTTGGGAAATTTTCGGCCGCTCCGCCTTGAGCGCGGCGAGCTCGGCCGTCAGGGAGGCATGTCCCTGTGGGGTCATCGGAACCCGATCCATCCAGTCCTCGTAATATCTGTGCCGAATTAAGGCAACCCAAAGCTAGCGCTTGGGCGGTTGGAGCGTCGCAAGCTCGGTGTTGCGCGCGTGGTACTCCTGCAGCGAACAGACCGAGAGCGGCCGGCGGCGGCGCGCTTCTATCGCATCCACGGCGGCCACAGCGGCGGCAATCGTGGTGAAGTACGGAACGCCGCTGAGCACCGTCTGGCGTCGCATCGAACGGCTATCGCGAATCGCCTTGGCGCCTTCGGTGGTGTTGAACACCAAGTTGATTTCGCCGTTTTGAAGCAGGTCTACGCTGTGCGGACGGCCCTCGCCCACCTTGTGGACGTTCTCGGCCTCGACACCCGCCCGCTCGAGCACTTCGCGCGTGCCCTTGGTGGCCACGATGTCGAACCCGAGCTCCTTCAGCCGCCGCGCGACATCGGCGGCCGCCGGCTTGTCGCTCTCTTTCACGCTGATGAACACCTTTCCCTGGTCGGGCAGCTCGGTGTACGCGGAAAGCAACGCTTTGTAGAAGGCATCCGCGAAGTTGTCGGCAATGCCCATCACCTCGCCGGTGGAGCGCATCTCGGGGCTGAGGATCGTGTCGACGCCTGGGAACTTCGTGAATGGAAAGACCGATTCCTTGACGGCGATGTGATCGGTGACCACCTCGCGCGTGTACCCGAGCTCACGGAGCGTGGCGCCCGCCATCACCTTGGCGGCGATCTTTGCGAGCGGCACACCGATGGCCTTGCTGATGAACGGAATCGTTCGCGACGCCCGAGGATTCACCTCGATGACGTACACCGCGCTGCCGCGAACGGCGAACTGCACGTTCATTAGGCCCACGACACCGAGCTCGAGGGCAAGCGCGCGTGTGGAAGAGCGGAGCGTGGCGAGCACGTCGGGCGGGAGCGCGTGGGCCGGAAGCGCCATCGACGAGTCACCGGAGTGGATGCCAGCCTCTTCGATGTGCTGGAGCAGGCCGCCGATTACGACGTCCTTGCCATCGGAGACGCAGTCGACGTCGACCTCGATCGCGTCGTTGAGGACCTTGTCGACCAAAATGGTCTGGGTCTCGG
>JBLYYU010000025.1:0-3116 GCA_048550275.1 Polyangiales bacterium | reverse complement strand
GGATTACGGGTGGGGGTAGGCGCTCGTGTGGGGGTGGTGGGGCGGGACAAACAGGCGCCGACGGCGTCCGAGCGGGCGGTGTAGTTAAGCACGCGGACCCCGCCGCTCAGCGCCCAACCCCTAGTCGAGATCCAACGAAATCGTCTTGGTCGCGTTGGCCACCACGTTCACTGGGAGCGTCAGTGTCTCCCCGCTCTCAGTCGACTTCAAGCGAAGACTGTGCCTTCCGGCGGGCAGCGTGAGCTTCGTCGGCGCTCTTCCGAGGAGCTTTCCGCGCTCGTAGATCTCGACGGAGTGGCCCTTGGTCATGATCTTCACGTGACCGGGAAGTCCTGTGGCCTCCGGCTCCGCCTGAGCGGGCCTGCTCTGCTTCCTTCGAGCGCGTGCCTTGCGCGAAATCTTCTTGCGGGCGGCGGGCTTGGGCTCTGCGGTCTTGGGTGTCTCCGTATTCGGCTCGTCGGTCGGACTCGCTTCGGTCGCCGGCTCGGCCGCGCCGACGGCGACCGGATTGGAACCCGTCGCCGGCTCCTCTGCGCCCGGGATCAGCTCATCCGACGGCCCGGCAGTAGGCGTGCGGGGCTCCGCTACCGGAACGCCAGACGCAACGTCGGCGACTTCCGGTGCAGGGAGCGGCAACGCTTCGGGCTTCGACGCCTGATAGCCAAAAATCCCAATGATCGGCAATGCGAGTACCGCTGCCGCGACGGTCGGCCAGAGCCACTTCGGCTTCGAGGGAGCCTCGCTCGGCTTCTCCTCGGCGATTTTGGTTTCGAGCGCCTTCGCCGCAAGCGCGGTCTCCAGGTCGCCAGCAATCGTTCGCGCGCCGCTCACCTCGGCGCCTATTTGCGCGGAGGCAGGATGCACCTGGAAGCCCTCTGTCAGGGCGAGCTCCATGATCTCACGTTTCCGCGTTTCACCTGCGGGGAAGAGCTCTGCCATCCAGTTCGAAAGCTCGGCAGCGCCGACGATTTCCTTTTGGGAAGCAGCGAACGCGTGGAGCGCCTGACCCATTTCTCGCGCGGTGCGCCAACGCTTCTCCGGGTCTCGCTCGAGCGCCTTCATCACGATGGCGTCGAGCTCGGCGGGAACGCCCGGGCACTTCGTGGACGGCGCGGGGATCTCGTCCACCATCACCGCGTACATCGACTCGACCTCGGTGTCGCGACGAAACAGCCGCCGGAGCGTCAGCATCTCCCAGAGCACGACGCCCAGGCCCCAGATGTCAACGCGCCGATCCGCCGATCCTCCACGGATCTGTTCGGGCGCCATGTACGGCACGGTGCCTTTGAGCTGGCCTGTCGACGTTCGGTGCACACGCTGTCGTGCGCTTGCGATGCCGAAGTCCACGACCTGCACGACACCGCTGTAGGTCATGAACAGATTTCGCGGCGTTACGTCGCGATGCACGACGTTGAGTGGCCGCCCGTTCTGGTCCTTCGACTCGTGGGCGGCGTGCAGTCCCTCGCACGCCTCCTCGATGATTCTCGCCATCCTCAGAGGGAGAGTTGGAGAGTTGCGCTGCTCGTTGCTAGCGGCCGCGCGCCTGCAAAGGCGAGCCAGCGGTTCCCCGACGAGATACTCCATAGCGAGGAAGTACTCGCCTTCGAATTCTCCGAAATCGAAGACACTGCAAACGTTCGGATGCGTGATTCCCGACGCGATCCGCGCTTCGTCGAGGAACATGTCCACGTACGAGCGATCACTGACCAAGTGCGGGTGAATCCGCTTGAGCGCGACGAGCTTTTCGAAGCCGTGCGCACCATCCATCCGGGCAAGGTAGACGGTGGCCATGCCGCCCGAGGCGAGCTCGTAGCAGAGCCGATAGCGACCGAGCTGTGTGAGCTCCATCTCTTTCGGCGCGGACGAATCCAGCTTCACCGGTTCGCTGGTCGTCGCCCCCGACGCTTCTGTCCAAAACCCCGTCAAAAGTCCCCGAATTCATTCTAGAGGACCGAGCGTGCGACATGCACGGGTATTCAAGACGCGGGCGCCGGTCGAATTGTGAGGCAGATCTCAATCGGCGCTCGGGAAACCGCACCCGCTATGCTGAAGAGAATGGAACCAGCGCGTGCGCACTATCTGGGTACGGAGATCGACGGCAAGTGGCACCGGCGCTACCGCGAGGACGGTTTCTTCGCGCGCGGCCTTGGCGAGTATTGGATAGACGGCGACACGCTCCAGTTCCGCCGATACCTGACGAAGACCCCGCTCAGCGTCCCCTTGCGGCGGGTCCGCGCGGTGGAGCTCGGCAGGTGGCACGCCGGCCGTTGGGTCGGCGCCGAACGCGCGATCAAGTTGATCTGGGAGCACGAAGGCAAGGAGCTCACGAGCGGGTTCGTCTTTACACGGACATCGCTTGAAGCAGCTCGTCATGCACGAGAGCTCCGGGACCTCGTGACCCGACTCGACGCAGACAGCAAGACGCTAGCCAGCTGAAGGAGCACGCCTACTCCGTGGAAGCGCCCCGCGGCTCCAAGCCGACGAGCTGCGCATTGCAGCTACCGCTGGTCGCAACGTTGGCCAGCAAGTCGTCCCCGCGCGCACCCTCCACGCGATGCGCCTCCTCCGGCGATGCGAAGTATTGCGCGATCTGAGGGAAGTCGACGGACTCGGTTCCCGCGGCGCTGTCTCTAGGGTCGTCTGGATTCAGCGAGCCAAAGCCTCGAACCCGGCCGACGATGCAGGCCTGACCGTCCTCGAGCTCGGGGCGTTCGAGACCGACCGCGACGAACCGACCGGGGCGATCGGTAGTGACCGTCACGTACACGGGCTTGCCCGACTCATGAGACTCCCTCGCCATCTCGGCCGGCACGACGTTTTGAGCGAGCTGATACCCGAGAATGGCGTAGTTCCCTCGAAACAGGGATCGCGGGTCCATTTTTTCGGTTTCGAGATACACCCTCGTGCCAGTAGCCCGCACGAAGAGCGGCTGAATCGGAATGAGCACGATGATCAGCACGTGGACAGCGACTGCGATGATCGTGGCCTTCAGAGAGGGTCGGACACGCGTACTCATTCGGCCTCCATTCGCTTCAGCAGGTGCCGTCGCGTCCGTTCGAAACCGTAACCGACACCGAGCAAAACCAGGCCGCCCACGATGAACGCGATCGAGCGGT
>JBLYYU010000024.1:0-18910 GCA_048550275.1 Polyangiales bacterium | reverse complement strand
GGCAACTCCCTGATGGGCCGGCTCCTGTTCTCCCTGAAAGAGCGGCACGTCCCGACCTGGCTCGACACCGGCGTCCAAGAGCTGGTCTTCGAGGACGGCAAGGTGGTCGGTGCCGTGCTCGACAAAGGCGGCGAGTCCGTACGCGTGAAAGCCAATCGTGGAGTCGTTCTCGCCGCGGGCGGCTTCTCGCGAAATCTCGAGATGCGCGAGAAGTACCAGCGCCACCCGATCACCACCGAATGGACCGCCGGGACTCCTTCCAACACCGGCGATGCCATCACCATGGGCCGAGACGCGGGCGGCGCGCTCGGCTTGATGGACGAGGCCTGGTGGACGCCGGTCTCGTTGGTGCCCAAATCGCCCTTCTCCTGGGTGCTCGTAGTCGAAAAGAGCCTTCCTCACGGCCTGTTTGTCAACCAGGCGGGCAAGCGCTTCACCAACGAGGCAGCGCCCTACATCGACGTCGTCAACGGCATGTACGATGACGTTGCCAAAACGGGCGCCAGCGAGCCGCGCTGGTTTCATATCTTCGATGCGACGTATCGAAAGTCATCGATCGCAGGCCCTGTCGCCCCCGGCAAAGTGATGCCGGACAAGCGACTGCCGCGCCGCTACCGCGATGGCAACTTCCTCTACAAGGCCGACACCCTCGACGAGCTCAGCGAGCAACTGAAGATTCCGGCGGCAACGGTGAAGTCGACCGTCGCCCGGTTCAACGAGTACGCCGTCAAAGGCGAAGACCCGGACTACAACCGCGGCTGGAGCGCGCAGGACCGATACTACGGCGACCCGAACGTGAAGCCCAACTGCTCACTCGGCCCGATTGAAACCGGGCCCTTCTACGCCGTGCAGATCTACCCGGGTGACCTCGGAACGAAGGGCGGGCTCATCACCGACGCGCAAGCCCGCGTGCTCAAAGAAGATGGGCAGACGATCCCCGGCCTCTACGCCGCGGGGAACTCCACGGCATCGGTCATGGGGCGCACCTATCCCGGCGCCGGTGGCACGATCGGGCCAGCGCTGACATTTGGCTTCCTCGCGGCGGAGGCGGCAGCCGAGGGACTGGACGAAGAGAGCGCGCAGGAAGCCGCCGAATGAGCGGACGCGACTGGCGGCTGTTCGGCCGCCTCCACACCGGGCTCTACAAACTTCTCGGCGGACGCATGGTCGACCAGGTCGGCCTCGGCCGTAAGGTCCTGCTCCTCACGACGACCGGGCGAAAGAGCGGGCTACGACGCACGGCGCCGGTCGTGTACATGCCGCACGGCGACGAGCTCATCGTCTACCCGTCGAACGGCGGTAAGGAATCGCCCCCGGCCTGGTGGCTGAATCTCCAATCCGAGCCATCGGCCGCGGTTCAAATCGGCTCCGAAACACACCCGGTCCGAGCCCGCCAAGCCAGCGCAGCAGAATACGAAACAATTTGGCCCGCGGCCGCTCGATACAACCCGCACTGGCGCCAGTACGAACGAAGCGTGCAGCGCCGCATCCCCCTGGTCGTCTTAGAGCGGGTCGATGTCTAGCGAAGCCTGAGCGGGGGCGAGCCCCCGGTCGATTCGGGCCGCCAAATGCGCGGTCACGTTTCGGAGAAGCTTACGGTCGGTCGACTTGAGCAGCAGTCGGTAGTGGTATCGCCCTCTCAAGCGGAGCATCGGTGCAGGCGCCGGGCCGAGCACTTGCACCGCACCTTCTCGAACCGCCTGATCCGTGCGTGCCGTCTCAGCGAGCGCCTGCGTTGCGACCCGTGCGTCGGATTCGGCGCCAGCGTGAACCCGCACGGAGACCAGCCGCGCGAATGGAGGGTAACCCACCTCTTCGCGATCGCGGATCTCTTCGGCGAAGAAACTCTCGTAGTCGTGCTTGGCGGCGAGGAGCACGGCAGGGTGGTCAGGCTGATAGGTCTGGAGGACGACCTTCCCGGGCGAGTCTGCGCGCCCGGCCCGGCCTGCGACCTGGGCGAGGAGCTGAAACGTCCGCTCCGACGCGCGGAAATCCGGAAAGGCCAGGCTCTGATCCGCGAGCGCAACACCAACGAGCGTCACGCCGGCGATGTCGTGGCCCTTGGTGACCATCTGTGTCCCAACCAAGACGTCGACGTCGCCGCTCCGCAAGCGGTCGAGGACCTCCTCGACCCCATCGCCCGAGGCCGTGTCGCGGTCCAGCCGCGCAACCGTGGCGTTCGGAAAACTCGCCTCGACGCCCTTCTGAAGCTGCTCGGTGCCGACGCCCAGCCGCTTGTACTCGGTACTCCCACAGGAGGCGCAAGGGAAGGCGACCGCTCGATGGAAGTCACAGTAGTGGCAGCGAAGGGCGCCCTGCCCTCGGTGCTCGGTCAGCGCCACACTGCACGCGGGGCACTCCGCGACCGAGCCGCAGGACGCGCACCGCAAGCTAGGCGCGAAGCCGCGGCGGTTGAGAAAGATGATCGCCTGATGCTTGGATTCCAGGCAGCTCTCGATCGCCTGGTAAAGCGGACCCGACAAGAGCTGCTGGCCGCTCGGCCCTCGTCGATGCCGGCGCAGGTCGACGATCTCGACTTCGGGCATGGAAGCGCCCGTGGCGCGCGTCGGTAGCGAGAGCAGACGTATGAGTCCTTCGTTTGCCCGGTAGTACGTCTCCACAGACGGAGTGGCGCTCCCGAGCACGCAAACCGCCTTGGCGTACTGCGCCCTAAGCAACGCCATGTCTCTGGCGTGGTAGCGAAACCCCTCGTCCTGCTTGAACGAGGGGTCGTGCTCCTCGTCGACGACGATCAAACCGAGATCGGCAACCGGCGCAAACAGAGCCGAGCGAGCGCCGATCGCCACTTGCACTCGCCCCTTGCGAAGCGACTGCCAGGCGTCATCTCTTTGCCGCGCGGTGAGCCCGCTGTGCAGCACGGCGATGTCGTCGCCGAATCGCGCGCGGAACCGTCCAACCAGTTGCGGGGTCAGCGCGATTTCGGGCACCAGTAGAATCGCGCCGCGTCCTGCCTTCCGGGCTTCGTCGATGGCGCGAAGGTACACCTCCGTCTTTCCCGACCCTGTCACGCCATGTAGCAGAAACGCCTCACCTTGGGCCTGCCCGAGCGCCGCACAGACCGCGTGAATCGCGACCTCTTGCGCGGCCGTCGCTTTGGGCGGCGTGTCACGGCTGACCGGCGTCCGAAAAAACGGGCCGCGCACGGCCTCCACTTCTTCGTATCGGACTCGCCCCTTGTCCGCGAGCGAGCGAACGACGGCGCGAGGGTCGTTGACCCGCCCGCGCAGCTCCTCGAGCAAGACCGATTCCCGACCCTCGAGGCATTCCATGAGCTTCTTCTGCCGAGCCCCGAGTCTTACCGTAGCGGGGTCCTCGGCCGTCGCGCTCACCTTCCAGGTCCGGTGATGCGCCACTCGTTGCCCGGGCAGATTCTCCGCCGCTTCGAGAAAGCCATCGGCTCTGAGGCGCCGCATCGCCCCAGACGGAAGGGCCGGCGCAGCGGCGCGCAGCACCTCGCCGAGCGGGTGCATGTAGTACTTGGCCGCCTGCTGGAGAAACCGCAGGAGCTCCGGCGTGAAAACCGGCTCCGACTCGAGAAGCCCCGCGACCCGGATCGCCCGCGCAACTCCTTCAGGGAGCTCGTCTCGCCCAGCGACGACGAAGCCCGCGAGCTTACGCCGGTTGAACGTGACCGCGACGCGACTGCCAGGATGAAGTGCACCCTGGAGCTGGCTCGGCACCGCGTAGCTGAACAATTTGCGAAGCGGAACGGGCAGAGCCACTTCGACGTACTTCGATTCGATCCCTTCGATCGACTCGGGCGCGCTTGCAGGCATCTCGGGCCTACGTACGCTCGACGAGCGTCCCATCTCGTCGAAACTTGCCGCGCCGCCGGTCCGGGTCGCGCGAATACACGGCAAACGAAAACTCATCGCGTTCGCCGGCGGCGAGACGATGCGCGGCGGCGATCGCGATCATGGCCGCGTTGTCGGTGCAGGAAATCGGCGGAGGAACGAAGAGGTGAATCCCGTTGGCGTCGCACACCTCTTTCGCCCGCGCCCGGAGCCCACGGTTGGCCGCAACCCCCCCAGTGATGACGAGCCTTTCGACGCCTTCCTGCTTGCAAGCGAGGATCGATTTGCGAACGAGGCTCTCGACGATGACGCCTTGGTACGAAGCGCAGAGGTCCGCGAGAGCTTCTTCGGTCGCGGGAACCCCGTGCTGCTGCACGTGCCGCGCGAGCGCCGTCTTCAAACCCGAGAAGCTGAATTCGAGCGTCTTGCGCGAGGCCATCGGCAGCGGAAACGAGAGTGCGTCCGCGTTTCCAAGCGCTGCGAGCCGATCGATCACGGGGCCGCCCGGATAACCAAGCCCGAGTAGCTTGGCCGCCTTGTCGAAGGCTTCACCCGCCGCGTCGTCCCGAGTCTGGGCGAGAAGCTCGATCTCCGCGCGCCCCTCGACACGGTAGAGCGCGGTATGGCCGCCGCTCACCAGCAAGCCGACGAACGGCATTTCAGGCCCCTGAGCCGGCTCGCTGTCGTCCGGCCGCTGGAGGTACACCGCCAAGAGATGTCCGTCCAAATGGTTCACACCGACGAGCGGCTTCCCGAGGCTCCAGGCCAAGGCTTTGGCGACCTGCACACCGACGAGCAGCGAACCTACGAGTCCCGGCCCTTGCGTGACCGCGATCGCGTCGACGCTCTCGAAGCCGCCGGGCAGCTTCGCGACCGCCTCCCGGATCACGGGAACGATCGCTTGCATGTGCGCGCGCGATGCGAGCTCCGGCACGATGCCTCCGTACGGCCCGTGCATGGCGATCTGACTGGCTACGACATCCGCTAGAACTTCCCCGGATTCGGTGACAAGGGCAGCGGCGGTCTCGTCGCAGGAGCTCTCAATCCCGAGAATCCGCATCAGAGCCGCACTCGCTGAAGCCCGAACACGCCAAAGTAGTCGCAGTCTCCAGCGTCGATCGAGGCGCAGTCGGACGGGTCGCAGATCTCCAGGCCAGGGCCTGCCACGACGCGCACTTCGACGCTCCCGCCGCGAATGAGTGAGAGAAACACCATCACGTCGCGACCGGTGAGCGGCCCCGAGTCCGGTCGCGCGACGAACATGTAGTTCCGAACCCTGCCTCCGCCGGGAAACTCGTAGAGGCCGAGCTGATCGTGCGCGAGCGGCGGAATCGGAAGCAGCGGCGTGTCGGTAAATGTCGGGCCGCAAACCTCACCGCTGGTCGAGATCGTCCCTGGGTTCTCGTACTGGAGCTCCGGATCGAACGTGAGATCGAGCGTTACGCCGGACGGGAAACCGCGACGAATGAACGAGCAGTCGATTCCGTCGGGACAGTTGAACGGATCATTCACGCCCGCCACGTCACCCCGGTACACTTCTCCATCCCCGGTACTGAACTCGCCGAGCGAGTCGCAACCGAGCGCAGCGATCAATACCAAGGCCGAGCAACAGCGCCACATGCGCCGAAGCATAGCAGACCCCTAAATGCTGGCCCGGAGCGTTTTGCTGGCCGAAAGCCAGCGCCGATAGCCCGGGGCGTCCCCTGCATCGGCCGCCAGGCCGGCCGCGTCTTCGTACCGAACTTGGGCGTCGCGCGCCCGGCCCGCAAGCTCGTCGATCGCCCCCAGCATCCCGACGGCGCGTGCCACCAGGCTCAAGCCTCCGCTCGCCTTGCCGTCCTGCTCCACATTCGTCAGCTCCTGTGCGGCGCCTTCATGGTCGCCGCCCGCGGTCAACGCATCGGCCAGCTCGAGCCGGGCGCGGGAGATGGTGTCTGGAGTCGCGCCGATCTCGGTGAAGAGCTCGAGCGCTCGGCGGTACGCGTTGGCGGCGTGCTGCGGGTCTCCTTCGATGCGGCGAATACGCCCAATCGCGATCTGCAAGTGGGACTCGATCGACGGTTCGACACCGGCGACGAGCTCGAGCGCTTGCCCGAAGTGGCGCATCGCGTCGCGTGGACGATCTCTGCGGGCGGCGATCCGGCCGAGCGACAACATCATCTTGGCCCGGTCGGCGCTCTTTGGCGCCGTGAGGTCGAGCGCTTCGCGAAGCACGCCATCGGCGCCGGAGGCATCGCCCGACCGCGCAAGTGCTTCACCAAGCTTCCGGCTGAACGTGGCGATCGCCCGATCGTATACGGTGTCGCCGCTCTCCAAGGTTTGGCGCCGGGCGAGCTCCAAGGCCCTGCGATACTGAAGGACTGCGCCCAGGTGATCGCCGCGAGCCATCGATGCATCGCCTGCCTTCTCGAGCACGACGAGGCTCGTCACCGGCTCGACGCCGCGGAACGCATGCGCGGCTCGGACTTCTTCGGGTGCGCGAAGCTCGCTCAGTGCCTCGAACGCACGGCGGTGCAGGGTGCGGCGCGCCTCGGCGGGAATTGAAGCCGCGACCAAGTCCGCGATGAACGGATGCACAATGCTAACTTTTGCGCCATTGAGTTGGACCAGTGAATTCCCCGCGAGCTCATCGAGGCCCGCCAGCGAATCGTTCCCGGAAACCGTCCGCAACGCATCGATCTCGCAGGCACGACCGAGGACAGAAACCGCTTGGAGCAATCGCTGCGCGTCGACATCGAGACGCTCGATTCGCTGCCCGATCGCATCGGCCATCTTCGGAGGAGGTCCATCCTCCGGGGTGGTGCCAAGCGCTTCGAGCTGCTCCAAATGGAGCGGAAGCACCTGCCCTCCAACCGACTCGGTGAGCTTGTCGAGGCCGGACACCAGGCGAAGGTGGAACGACCCCGCCAAGAACTGCTCGGCCTGTTGGGAATCGAGCCCTTCGAGGTGAACTACATCGTCGGCCAGGACCCCGCGATCGTGGTCGCCGGCGGTCACGACCAGCACCGCTTCGCTGCCGAGGGTTCGCGAAAGCTCGACGACGGTCCGCTGCGTGAGCCCGTCACAATGAGAAAGGTCATCGACGATCAGCATCACGCGTTCGCTCGAAGCGCGCGTCCGCGCACGACGGATCGCACAAGCGAGCGCTTCAGCCACGGCGCCCGTCCGGGATCGTCCATCGCCGCCTCGTAGCCCGGCCGGATTCATCACCTCGTCGACCCCAGCACCGGCAAGCGCCGAACCAAGCTCGTCCCCGCGGCCGGCCATCCTCGCGAGCTCCGAATCGTCGACCTCGAGCAGCTCCGCCAGAATCGTGCGGATCGCAGAGTACGGGACCGGAGAACCGGTCGAGTGTGCCCCCGCCCCGATCACCAGGTCGCCTTCGGCGGCGGCGACCTCCGCGATCTCGGTCAGGAAGCGCGTCTTACCTACTCCTGGCTCCCCGTAAACGTGAACCCAGTGCGCTCCCTGTGCGGCGGTATGACGGTGCTCGCGAACCAAGCGAAGCTCTTCCTCCCGGCCGACGAATCGCCGCTGCGAGCCGAGCGCCGGATAGAACGACGGTCGCAGGGACATGTTGCCCACCACCGCCGGCTCAGGCCCCGAAAGCCTTGCGCCGCACTCGCCACAGAAGTTCTGTGCACCAGACGTCGGCGCGCCACAGCTCGGACAGGGAACGACGGATGCGCGAAGCACGCGGATGTCCTCGAGCGCATCGCGAAGCGCATGTTGCATGTCGCGTGCGAGTTGGAAGCGCTCGTCCGCCTTCTTCGCAAGCGCCTTCATCGTCACTTCCGCCAAGCGATCGGGAATGTCTCGGTGCGGGCTGGCTTCCCGCGGATCTGGAACCGGATCGTTGATGTGGCGCAGGACGACTCGTGTCGGCGTGTCGTCGATGAACGGAAGGTGGCCGGCCAGCAGCTCGAAGAGAACGACACCGAGCGCGTAAAGATCGCCCCGCCCGTCGACGCCGTCGCCCCGGCCCTGCTCCGGAGACATGTAGTCCGGCGTGCCACATACGAGACCCGGCTTGGTGATCGAGCTCTCTTTGCCGACGATGGTCGCCAGGCCGAAATCCACGACCTTCACCAGGTCATCGCCCGACCGCAGCGGACGCAGGATGACGTTCTCGGGCTTCAGGTCCCGGTGGACGATCCCGAGCTCGTGTGCTTCGCCAAGCGCATCGAGGGTGTTGATCAGGATTTTACAGATGCGCTCGACCTCGAGCGGCCCCTCTTCGTGCATTACGAGCGCCAAGTCCTTGCCGCTCAGGAACTCCATCGCGAGATACAAGATCCCGTCGTCGGTTCGGCCGAAGTCGATGATGCTGACGCTATTCGGATGGTTCAATCGGCTGGAAGCGCGCGCCTCTTGATAGAACCGCGCGACTGTCTGCTCGTCTCCGAGAAGATGCGGGTGGATCACTTTGACGGCGACTGTGCGTCCGAGCGTCGACTGCTCGGCCTTGTACACGCGCCCCATCCCGCCGACTCCGACGACCTCTTGCAAGAGGTACGTGCCGCCGACGATACGGCCGACTAGCGGATCGGCGCCACCTCCGCCCTCCTGCTCATCGGAAGGCGCTCCGCAAGCGGAACAGAAACGCGCGGCGTCTTCAACCGACGCGCCGCAGTGGTGACACAGACGCACGCCTTCAGCATATCCCACGGAGTGCCGTGCTCAAACCACATGGAGCTGAACACCTGACTGGTGTCAGCGCTGTTCCTCGTCGAGTCGGCGCATTGCTTCGAGCAAGAGGTGCTGTGTGGGAACACCGATCACATCCTCGATGGGTGCAGAGACGGGTTCGAGCGAGAAATCGCCATCGGTGAGTCGAAGAATGCCGTACACGGCCTCTGCGCCGGCCAGGTCACCGTAGCGCGCATCGTGAATCGACCCGTCCTGGAACATCAGCTCGCCCTCTGACGCCCCGCTCCGCACCTTCAGGTTTCCGCTCTTTCGCCCGTTCGCGAAGATCTGAATCAGGTCCGGAAGCGCCATCTCCCTCAGGGAGCCGGATACGCCGCGTCCACCCTGTTTCCGGGCGCGACTGTTCGAAATCATTCGACCGGCCTTGGCCGCGACCACGGCCGCGGACGCTGGCTTGACCACATAGTCCGCCGCGCCGAGCGCGAGCCCCCGGTCGACCGAAGCCTGTGCGCGTTCGGAAGTCACGAACATGAGCGGCACCTCGCCGTGTGACCCGGCGAACATGCGCTCGAGGAGCTCGAAGCCCTCTCCGTCCGACAGCTTCACCTCGCTCACCACCACGTCGAGCTTCTGCGCATCGAGGCGGCGAAGCGCACCTTCGATCGAGCGCTCGATGCTGATTTCGTAGCCCTGCCCGGCAAACTGCACCTCGAGCACTGCGGTTTCTTCCGGATCGGGGTCCACGATCAGCACTCGATGACGCGACGCACCGACTCCGGTCTGGAGGCCGTCTTCAAGCACGATGTGACGCAGCCACTCGACGACGGCGGGATCGAAACCCGTCCCCTTGTGCGGTTCGAGCGCATCGCACGCTTCTTCGGACGAAACACGGCGCCCGAGCAAGTTGTCTTCGTTCTGTGTGAGATCTACGTAGCTCTCGGCCACGGCGAGCACGCGCGCGCCAAGCGGAATCTGCTTGGCGCTCAGCCGCTCCGGGAAACCTTTGCCGTCGAAGCGCTCGTAGCGATGTCGAAGCGCTTGGACCGCGGTTTGCGGCAGCTCGACAGATTCGAGAATCCGGAGCGGAGCGTTGTAGACCCGATGCGCAAGCTCGCGAATGCGCTCATCGGACGCCGCGCCAAAAGGCGTCGAGTGTGAATCAGCCGAAACACCGACGTCGTGCAAATACGCGGCGACGAGGATCCCTTGAACCTGCGCCTTGGTGAGGCGAATTCGTTCACCGATCTGCTCGCAAAGCCGCGCAACGCGCTTCGAGTGTCCGCCACCGTCGCCACTGAGCTGCTCGATCAGAGTGACGAGCACCCCGAGCGTTGCGAGATAGACTTCCGGTTCCACGGCGAGGTTTCCACCTTGTTCGGGCGCCGAGAGCTGCTCGATGAGCGTATGGCCCGCCGACATCCTCGGCTGAGACCGCGTAGGGGACCTGCCGCCTTCGACCTCGGTCGACTGGTCGTTGGCGGGCTGCTCCGTCTCGATCGAATGGGCCCGCGGTCGCCGAACCAGCAAACCGTCTTTGTCCTCGAAGACCTGGCCCCATCCTGGCACGGGATCGGAGCTACGAGTCGAGCCGACCTGCCGCGACGAAGCGCCACTCAACAGGAGCTCGAACGGCCCGTCGTCCTGGTCGTAGTACTTGGAAATGGCTGCGCGTATGGCGGCCTCACGCGCCACGTAGACATTGACGCCGCGCGCCCCCGTGGCGAACTTCAGCTGCTGACGAACATCCTCGTCCGTCATGTCGGCGGCGACGACCGACAGCATACGCGTCTTCGGGTCGTAGAGGATCGGAAACGCGGTGAGGCGCTTGGCGAGCTTCTGCGGAACACTCTTGAGCAACTTCCGGTCGACCGCAGCCTTTGCCAGCCGCTCCGAGCTGACGAATTGGGTTCTGTACATCCCCGCCAGGTACTTGAGGAGCGCCGCCTCGCTCATCAGCCCGAGTTGCAGAAGCGCTTCTTCGGCCGTGGACTGGGTCCGCTTGGCATGAAGCAGTACCTCGTCGTAGCGGTCGGCCGGGACCTCGCCCTCGAGGACGAGCCGATCCAGCGTCGCAAGACCGCGGATCTGCGTAGGCTGTTCTGGCTGAGCCCCCCAACTCACAGTCCCCATAGTCTAGCGGACCAAATCAGGGCCGGCTCGCCTAGCCGGGTAAAAGCCCAAATCGACAAGGAAGCCGGGCCTGCTAGTGTTCGCCCCCGTGAGGCTCTGGCTGGGAACCTGGCTCTTTTTGAGCCTGACAGCGATGGGGTGTGCCACCACCGGCGCGCTCCAGGGCGGTGTCTTCCAAGGCGAGCAGACCAGCTATCGGGTCGGTCCGGTCGGTACAGACTGGACACCTGTCACGGTCGACAATCAGAACGACCTGGCCTGGCACAGCGAGGCAAAGGGGGCCGTCATCCACGTCGATTCAGACTGCGACCCAGCACTCGACATCCCCCTGACCGCCCTTCGCAGCCACCTGCTGATCGGATTCACCGAGCGCGAGGTCATTAGCGAGGACGTCGTACCGATGGACGGGCGCGAGGCACTGCGCACTCGTTTGCGCGCCAAGCTCGACGGCGTACCTCGAGCGATCCTCTTGCAGATCCTCAAGAAGGACGGCTGCGTCTACGACTTCGGGCTGGTCACACCTCCGGGTCCGAGCTTCGACGAAGCCCTTTCGGATTTCGATGGCGTGTTGGCGGGCTTCAGCACCGCAACGGGTCAGCCGTGAGCTCCGCCGCGCCATCCACCCGGCCGCGCAATTTCACGACCTGGGCCGACTTCCAAATCAAGCGCCTTCGGACCTTCGTCGAAGAGGTGGGCGCCGCGACCTTCCTCGCGGGGCGCACCTTCCGTACCATGTTCACCACGCGCTTCGACACGGCGGAGTTCATCTACCAGCTCGAGCAACTCGGCGTGCGAAGTCTCGCGATCGCTGCAGCGACGGCCATCTTCGTCGGCATCGTCATGACCATCCAGTTCGCCGTCTCCATGGAGGCGTTCGGCGCCAAGGACACACTCGGACGCGTCATCGCCGTCTCCGAAGCCCGTGAGCTCGCGCCCTCTCTCACCGCGCTGGTCGTCGGCAGCAGAATCGCAGCGGGCATCGCCGCGGAGTTGGGCTCGATGGCGGTCACGGAGCAGGTCGACGCCATCCGGGCGCTCGGCGCCGACCCGATTCGCAAACTCGTGGTCCCGCGCTTGGTCGCCTGCATCGTGATCATGCCCTTGATCACATTCATCGCTTTCCTCCTCGGGATGATCAGCTCGATGCTGGTCGCCGCCCTCTCCTACGGCATCCCGATGGAGTTCTTCTTCTCAACGGCGCTCGACTCGCTTCGAATCAACGACTTCATCAGCGGCGTCTCGAAGACCCCGTTCTTCGGCTTTCTGATCGCCCTCCTCGGCTGCTACTTCGGTCTTCAGACCCGAGGCGGGACCGAAGGAGTGGGCCGTTCGACCACACGGGCGGTCGTGGTGGTCTCCATCGGAATCCTGATGGCCGATGCGCTCCTCACCCAGATTTTCGTGAGCTTCGGCACGCTCTAGCAGAGATTCAGATCCAAACGGGGGCGTCGAACGTCCTAGACCACATGACTCGCTGGCTTTGCATGAGTGTGTTTACTTGGGTCGCGGGCTGCACGTACGGCCCGGAACCGCTCCGCTCCACGGGAGACGATCTCAGCCCTTCGCTGATGAACGTCCCGGCCCTCGACGTCAACCGGCTCGCCAAAACGGACGACTGCGCGGATTGCCACAGCGACGTGGCCTCGCACTGGACGCACAGCGCGCACGCGTACGCATCCTTCGACAACCCTTGGTACCGCGCGAGTATCGATCAGTTTCGCGAGCACCGAGGTGAGACGGAGAGCCGGTTCTGCGCGGGATGTCACGACCCGCTCTTGCTCTTGTCGGGCGACATCGACACGGACGTCAGCCCTGACAACGAGCTGGCGTACGCCGGGGTTACGTGCCTGGTTTGCCACAGCATCGAATCCACCCGGCCTGACGGCAACGCTAGCTTCACGCTCAGCGATGCCCCCGTCCTGCTCCCAGACCCTGCAAATCAAGAAGAGATCGAAGCGCACCGCGCGAGGCTCACGATGAAGCCTTTGCGAACGGCCGCGCTTTGCGGGTCCTGCCATCGCTCGTTCTCGGGCCCCTCGATCGGAAACGCGAACCACCTTCCGGGCATCGACGATCTCGGAGACTGGGCGTCGTCGGGGTTCGCCGGAGCGGTGCGGAACCAGCTCGGCTCGGTGGAACAGGCCAATTGCCAGGGTTGTCACATGAAGCCCGAGCTCGCATCGGACGCGGAGATGGCCGGCGCCGCCGACGGAAAGATCAGCAGTCACCGCTGGGCTGCCTCCCATACGGCGATGACTGCCCAGCTTCCCGATCAGCGATACGCAGACCAAGCGGCCGACGCGCTCGAAGGAGCGGTGCTCGTGGACGTCGGAGCGGTGCGCTCCGGCAAGCGTCGCTACGTGCTACCCGCCGAATCACGGCTTCGGGCAGGAGAACACCTGGTGTTCGACGTGCTCCTCGAGAACCAGCGAACGGGCCATCGGTTTCCGGGTGGCGTGCGTGACCTCCACGACGCCTGGGTCGAAGTCGAGGTTCGCGACGCCGGAGGCGAGCTACTAGCCGTCTCTCGCCCGAGTGGCGAGGGCAACGACGATGTGTTCCTCATGCGAGCGACACTTCTCGATGCCGCGGCCGAACCGGAGGTTCTTCACCAGGTGCATCGATTCGCGGCGGCCGCCTTCGATCGCACCTTGCCCGCACACGAGGCGCGTGCGGTCCGCTACTCGATGAAGCTCCCGCGCTACCCGAAGCTCCCGCTGCAAATCGATGCGCGGCTCCTGCACCGCAAGCACAGCCTCGCGTTTCAAGCCTTGGCCTGCGAAGCCAGCCGTACCGAGCGCGGAAAGGCCTTCGCGCTCGGAGCCGAGAAGCATGGCAAGGTCGCCCTCGATCCCTGCGTCGAACAGCCCGTTCTCGAAGTGGGCGCAGCGACGGTCTGGATGGGAAGCGGCGCAACCGAACACGAGCCACGCGGGGGCGCCGCACGCCCGGCGGTCCAACGACTGCTCACGCAGGGGCTTGCGCTTCTCTACTCGAAACAGGAACACGTCGAGGTCGCGAGGCCGAGCATCGAACGGGCGTTGAAATCGGCTCGTGGTTCCAAGTCAACCGAGCTCGAGGCCAGAGCGTTGGTGTTGCGCGCTCGACTCTCGGCGATGCAGGGGCGGCCGCGCGAGGCCGATGGCTTTCTCCGGCGCGCCGAGGCATTGGTCGGTCCGACACCAGTCTTCGAACGGGTGCGAGGCGATGCGAACGCGCGGGTATGGCGCTGGAAGGCAGCGGCCGCAGCGTACCGACGCGTCGTCGACGCCTCCCCTCTCGACTGGCACGCCTGGAGAGATCTCGCCCGGGCGTACGGGAGCCAATCGGACGACCTGAACGCTCTATCGGCCGCCAATGCGGGTCTCCGCCTGGCGCCACGCGACGAAAGCCTCCTCCGCAGTCGAGCGCTCGCACTCGAGAGCCTCGGGCGACCGGAAGCTCCGCAGGCCACGGCGCGTTGGCTCGCGCACCGGAGCCCCGAAGAGCAATCGAAGCTACTCGCCGCTTGTGAGCGAGAATACCAGAGGTGCCGTCGAGACCGGCAACCCATACCGCACTACACCCTCGCACCCCCGCGAAAACCAGTTCACGCAGCGGCCGATCCCATATAAGATAGTGCGAATGTCCAAGCGGTATCAGAAGAAGAGCTCTAGCTCGAAGAAGAGAGAAAGAAAGGGCCACGGCCCGTCGCGAAGCACCGTCGGTGGCGGGCAGACCCACGGCGTCATGGGCAACATGATCGGCGGGTTTCGCCGCGCAGTCGGCTCGGGCGAATCCAAGGACGGCAAGGAGGGCAAGGGCGGCAGCCTTCTCTGGACAGCCGTTCTGGTGACCGCAGCCATCGCGATCATCGCCTGGAACTTCTCGCGCTAGTCGCGAATCGCTCGCCAACGCAACCAGTGGTCCGCCAAGACGAGCGCGACCATGGCTTCCGCCATCGGAACGAACCGGGGCAGCAAGCACGGGTCGTGACGACCCTTCGTGCGGATCGTCGTCGCGTCGCCGCTGGCAGTGACCGTGTCCTGGCTTCGCGGCAGACTGCTCGTCGGCTTCACCGCCGCGCGGAGCACGATCGGCATCCCGCTCGAAATCCCGCCGAGCATTCCTCCGTGCCGGTTGCTCCGCGTGCGGATGACTCCTTGTGCGTCGGTTTCGAACGCGTCGTTGTTCTCGCTGCCGCGCGCCGTCGCAACCGAAAAGCCGGCGCCGTACTCGACGCCGAGGACGGCAGGCAAGCTGAAGAGCGCCTTGCCGAGGTCAGCCTTGAGCTTGTCGAACACCGGTTCGCCGAGCCCCGCCGGCACGTTGCGCGCGACGATTTCCGCAACCCCGCCAATCGAATCCTGATCTTTGCGCATCTTCTCGATGAGCTCGACCATCCGTGGCGCCGCAGCCGGGTCCGGGCAACGAACGATGTTCGGCGCTCCATCCGGGAGCGTCTCCACCTGCTCGAGCGTGACCGATGCAGGGATCGTCGCCTCGATGTCGCCAACCTGCGTCACGTAGCCGAGCACCTCCGCGCCAAACGCCTGGGCGATGAGCTTCTTCGCAACGGCGCCGGCGGCGACCCGAGCAACCGTCTCGCGCGCGCTGCTTCGGCCCCCGCCACGGTAATCGCGCCGGCCGAACTTGGCGTCAAAGGTGTAATCAGCGTGCCCCGGCCGGTACAGATCCTTGATCTCGCTGTAGTCACGCGAGCGCTGGTCCTTGTTTCGAATGATGATCGCGATCGGCGTGCCCGTCGTGACGCCTTCGAACACTCCGGAGAGGATCTCGGGCGCGTCGGGTTCTTTGCGCTGCGTGACGATTTTGCTCTGCCCCGGACGTCGGCGCTCGAGGTCCGGAACGATGTCCTCCTCGCAAAGAGAGAGCCCCGCGGGGCAGCCGTCGATGATCACGACGTTCGCCGCACCGTGGCTCTCGCCCGCTGTGGTCACGCGAAAGGCTTGACCGAACGTACTACCAGGCATGCGCCCTCACTTCTGCGAGCCCGGGTTCCGCCCGATCACGCGCCCGACGAAGAAGGGGCCCATTTGCTGAATGTACTGCGACGTCTGCACCGTGCCTCGCATCGACTGAACGACGTGCGAGAGCGGGTGCAGCTTTGAGCCCACCAAGCCGATCAGGAACTCGTTGTCGTTCGTGTCGAGGCCGTGACAGGCCAAGCGCACGTCGTGCGCGAGATCCTGCTCTCCATAGGCGCGGCCGATCGTCGCGTGCTCACGAAGGATGCCGCCCTTTTCTCGCGGCTCGAGCTGCTCGAAGGCGCCGCTTCGGCGCAGGGGATACCAAACCGCCCAGTTCCATTCGGGGTTGAGCACAGTTTGGCGCGGTCGATCGAGGATCCAGTACTCGAGGTCCTGCTCGTACCCGCTGCTGTACGTGCGCCCGACCATCGTTAGCTCCGGGCGCAGCACCCAATCGCGGAGCGGCGAGTCCTCGAAAAGCGGACGAACGGAGTCGACGAAGAGCGCCGGGTCCTCGCTGAATGTCAGCAGAGCCACGCCTCGCGGATCGTTGGCGTCCGCATAGACCACGCCAGGAATGTCCGCGTCCCGGAGCGCAGAGAGCAAGGCCTCTTGATTGACAGCAACCGATTCACCGGCCGGCACCTGGAAGACCAGTAACTGCATGAAAAGCCGGCGGTCCATGAGCTGGGGCTCGCCGTCCCTGGGCGCGCCCCGCTCGCTCGTGTCGATCGTGGGCGAATCGGCCTGCGCTCCGCCGTGTTGTCCGTGGGAATGAGCCATGGGGGGACTCATAGCGCTTTTGCCCCCCCTCTGCACAGTGTACGCTCCGCCGGCTCATCATGATGCGCGCATTCAAAATTCTGGCCGCGATTCTGTTGCTCGGCCTCGCCGGCCTCGTCGCCTACGGGTATTCCCTCAACGATCCGAGGCCGGAAGGTCGAACCGGGCCGGAGGCCGATCAGCTCGCGCGTTCGATGGAAGCGGCGGTGAACAATGAGGCCTGGGATCGAACCGGCGCGGTCCGCTGGTCGTTCTTCGACCAACACCACTACGTGTGGGACCGAACGCGCGGCCTGGTCGAGCTCCGCTGGGGCGATTCCCGTGCTCTTTTTCGAACGGCCGACCAAACAGGCCGAGCCTGGAGCCACGGCGTCGAGCAAACCGGCGAAGACGCCACCGAAGCTCTCAAGGCAGCGTACGCATACTGGATCAACGACGCGTTCTGGCTGAACCCTATCGCGAAGTTTTTCGATCCCGGCGTCGAACGCGCGCACGTCGAGCTCGACGACGGCCGCGACGCCCTCTTGGTTAGCTACACTTCGGGCGGCGTGACACCCGGCGACGCGTATCTTTGGATTCCCGGCCCGGACGGCATGCCCGAGGCGTGGCGGATGTGGGTTCAGATAATTCCCATCGGTGGCATCGAGACCACGTGGGAAGGTTGGACCGAGCTCAGCACCGGAGCGAAAATCTCGACCCATCACGAAGGCTGGGGCCGACTGATGCAGTTCATCAGCGACGTCGAGGGCGCCGAAACCCTCGAAGCTCTAGGCGCGGACCCTTCCCTCTTCGATCCCCTGTTTCAGGATTGAGGTCGGCGCGTCACGCTGAAGACGCCCAGGACGACGAGGATCGCGCCGAGAATGCTGAGCGAGTTCGGATACTCTCCGAAGAACAGCACTCCCCAGGTGTAGGCCAAGACGATCTGCAGATAGGTCACCGAGGAGGCGCGGCCTGCAGTCTCGAGTTTGAAGCCCTTGGTGATCTCGATCTGACCGAGCTGGGCCGCGACGCCGATCCCGAGCAAGAGCAGCCATTCGACCCCTTCTGGCATTACGATTCCCTCGAGCGCCAAGAGTGGCAACGCGGCGGGGCCGGTCACTAGCGGGAAGTAGAGCACGACGACCATGTGATGCTCGGTCGCACCAAGACGACGAATCACCACGTACGCGACCGCGGAAAAAATCGCGCCAACGATGCCGATGATCACCGCCAACGGATCCAGCGGCTCGCCGGCCGCGAAGATGAAGCTGGGCTGTGCGACCAGCACGACTCCCGCCATGCTGAACAGAGTCGCTACGACGTCGAGGCCGCGAATCGATTCCTTGAGCGCAAAGACGGCGATGAGCGCCGCCAGCATGGGATTGCAGAACTGAATCACCGTCGCATCCGCGAGCGGCAGGTGATTGATCGCGTAGAAATAGCAGCTCAGGCCCATGAACCCCGCGAAGCCGCGCATCAGGAGCAGCCGCTTGTTGTTTCCCCAGGGGTTGATGTCGAGTCGTCGAATCACCCACCAGCTCATGACCAGCGTTACGAGCACCCGGGCAAGCACCAACTCCATCGTCGGAAGCCGCTCGCCGGCGAGCTTCGCAAACACGCTCATGGCGCTGAAGAACAGCGTCCCAGTCAGCATGTGGCGGATGCCGGGCGTCAGTCGCTGCTTTTCCGGAAGGGATTGCGGCACGCGGCGCGTTCTGTCTGCAAATGCGTTCGGCGCAAGCTGGTGATAGGAGAATCATATGAGAACACTGACGAGAAGCTTCGCGCAGGGCCTGTTGGTCCTCGCACCAGTCGCCATCACCATCTGGGTCGTCGTGTTTGCCGTCACGACGCTCGACGAGTGGCTCGACACGGGGATCCCCGGCCTCGGCATCATCATCGCGGCGGCCGGCATCACGCTGATCGGCTATCTGACCGGCAACGTCGTCGGCACGAAGCTCGTATCCTGGCTCGAAAAGGGGCTGCAGCGCGTGCCCCTCATCCGGATCCTCTACAACGCCTTGAGGGACTTGTTCGGCGCCTTCGTAGGGACCAAGCGGAAGTTCGACAAGCCGGTGGCGGTCGAGCTCAACCGCCACGGACTCAAGGTATTGGGCTTCCTGACGAGCGAGCACTTCGACGACCCACAACTCGCCGGACACGTCTCGGTGTACTTGCCGGAGTCCTACAACTTCGCCGGGAATCTGATCGTGGTCCCCGCGGACCGGGTTCACCCGTTGGATGCGGATGGCGCGGAGTTCATGGCCTTCATCGTCTCGGGAGGAGTGACGGACATGAACGCGGCGAAGACAGTCGCGGACCAGACGCTGATATAGGGGCGGAGATACCGGGTCGGGGAAGAACACGCGACACGGAAACTCTGCGGACGGGTCGGTTCCTACCGGGGCGGTGAAGAAAGCGCGATACGGGTACCCTGCGGACGGGTCGGCTTGCATAGGTGGCCGGAGGGACTTGAGGCCTGGGGCCACGCAAGCCTCCCCTCGGCGCTCGCGGCCAATCGGGGGTGGTTGCTGTCTTGCCGATTGTCACTCGCGACGCCGCTGGGTACCCATATCGCGC